>NZ_JBHVBO010000020.1:0-14192 GCF_042668085.1 Isoptericola sp. NPDC057391
GGCGCGGCCTGTGCCCCGGCCGCGCCGGAACCGCCCTCGTCGCGCGCACCGCACGTCACGGCGGGGCGCGCGACGGTCCGCGCACGTGCGCGCGCCGGCCTCGTCGCGGACGACGCCCGGGGCGGCGTGCTCGGCGAGACGCTCGACCCGTTCGGCGGTCGCACCGTCGACGTGCGGTGGGCGCCAGGAGACGCGGTGCTCCACAGCGGGGCCGGCGCGGCCGCGGCCGCGCGTGAGCCCGGTCGTGGCGGCGGTCGTCCGCTGCTCGCCGTCCTGGACGACGCGGCACCGGGGCCGGACCTCGCGGGCACGCTGGCGGAGCTGGACGAGGCGGAGCTGGACGACTTCACGATCCTCGAGGTGCTCGCCGCCTGGGAGCGCGTCGCCGCGTGGGCGCAGGCGGGGTCGGCGCGTGTGCTGGCGGAGATGCTGGAGCGCACGCGCGGGTCGTCGCGGCACGAGTTCGTGGTGGACGCCGTCGCGGCCCGGCTCGGGCTGACCCGGCACGCGGCCGCGCAGCACGTCACGGTCGCGCACGGCACGTCCCGGCTGCCCGAGGTCGCGGACGCGCTCGCCGCGGGCGTCGTCGACCGGCGCAAGGCCGAAGCCCTGATCGAGGCAGGCCGCCTGCCCGACGACGTCCGCCGCGACGTGGTCACCAGCCTGCTGCCCGACGTCGAGCACCTCACCGTGCCGCAGCTACGCGCGCGGCTGCGGCGCGCCGAGATCGAGGCCGACCCGGAGAGCGCCGACGCCCGGCATCGCGCCGCGCGCGCCGAGCGGTTCGTCCGGCTCGAGCCCGTGGACGACGCGATGGCCTCCCTCACCGCCTACCTTCCGGCGGACGACGCCGCCCGCGTGTTCGCCGCGATCGACGACGCCGGGCTCGCGCTGCGCCGCGCGCCGGGCGAGACGCGGCGGCTCGACGAGTGCCGCGCCGACGCCCTCACCGCGCTGGTGACCGGCCGGCTCGTCGCCGGCAGCGGCCCCGCCGAGTCCGGCCCGACCGCGACCTGCCCGGGCGATGCGGGCGGACCTGCCCCGCGTGGCGGCGGCGGACCGTCGGCGTCGGGCCGGCGCGGGGAGATCCGGGTGACGGTCGCGGCGTCGACGCTGCTCGGCTCGGACGACCTGCCCGCGATCCTCGCGGGGCACGGGCCCATCCCGGCGGCGATGGCGCGGGCGCTCGCGTCCGACCCGGACGCCGTCTGGCAGCGTCTCTTCACCGACCCCGAGAGCGGGGTGCTCACGGACCTGACGTCCCGCTCGTACCGGCCGAGCCCAGCGCTGCGTGCGGCCGTCGTCGCCCGGGACGTCACGTGCACGTTCCCGGGCTGTCGGGTACCCGCCGCGACGTCCGACCTCGACCACGTGGAGCCGTTCGACCCCACGTCGGGCGCGCCGCAGACGCACGGTGACAACCTCCACGCCCTGTGCCGCACCCACCACCGGGCCAAGACGGTCGGCGGATGGCGGGTCGCGCGGGACCCCGTCGCCGGCACCACCACCTGGACCGCACCCAGCGGGCACCGGTTCAGCCGCGACTCCGTCCCGCAGGACCCGCGCGTCGCGGCCGGGCCACGCGCGGACCGGCCCCGCAGAGACCGGGACGGGCCGCCACCCTTCTGAGCGCCGCTCGTCGAGCGCGCGTCTCGCCTCCGCCCGGGCGCACCGTGCTGTTCGACACCTGTGCACGGGGGGTTCATCGTCCGGGCGATCGGGCGTTCGCTGGACCCGCCTACGTTCCGGGTCATGACCGAGAACCGGAACGAGCACGTCGACGTGCCGAGCCCCGCCGAGCAGAACAGCACCGACCACAGCAGCGACCACGGCAGCGCTGAGCCGGGCGGGCTGGGCCGCCGCACGTTCATGACCCTGACGGGGCTGGGCGCGGCGGGGACCGCCGTCGCGGCGGCGCCGTCGGCCGCGGCGGCGCAGGCGTCGCACGGAGCGCGGCGCGCGCCGCGCCTGCGCTTCCGCAAGGACGGCACGTACACGATCGTGCAGTTCAACGACACGCAGGACGACGAGAAGATCGACCGCCGCACGCTGGAGCTCATGCGCGCGGTGCTGGACGACGAGCGCCCGGACCTGGTCATCCTCAACGGCGACAACATCACGGGCGGCTGCGACACCCCGCTCGAGATGCGGCAGGCGATGAACAACGTCGCGCAGCCGATGGAGGAGCGGCAGATCCCCTGGGCGATCACGTTCGGCAACCACGACGAGGACTCGACGCCCAGCAGCGGGGTGGACGAGGCGCAGATGCTCGCGTTCTACCGCTCGTACCGCTACAACGTGAACGGCCCGACGGCGCGTGGCGTCACCGGCCAGGGCAACTCACACCTGCTGATCGACGGCACGAACGGGCGGCCGGCGTTCAACGTCTGGCTGCTCGACTCGGGTCGGTACGCGCCGGGCACGATCGACGGGCAGGACCTCACCGGCTATCCCACGTGGGACTGGGTGCGGATGGACCAGGTGGACTGGTACTACCGCACCTCCGTCGAGCTGGAGCGGCGCCACCGCCGCGCGATCCCGTCGCTGATGTTCATCCACATCCCGCTGTGGGAGTACCGGTTCATGTGGTTCGGCTCGGTCGACGGCCGCACGGCCGCGGACCACGAGCGCGGTGTCGCGCGCCACCAGATCGTGGGGGAGCGCAACGAGGAGGAGTGCCCCGGCCCGTTCAACTCGGGGCTGTTCTCGGCGGTCCAGCACCGCGGCGACGTGAAGGGCATCTTCTGCGGCCACGACCACGTCAACACGTACTCCGGCAACTACTACGGCGTGCTGCTGGGCTACGCCGGCAACACGGGCTTCGGCACGTACGGGCTGAGCGGCGCGGAGCGCAACCGGCTGCGCGGGGCCCGCGTGTACCGGCTCGACGAGTCGGCGGACGGCGTGCTCGTCGACACGACGATGCGCTTCGCGTCCGAGTTCGGCATCGACCTCACGGCCGACGACCAGTGGATGGAGCCGCTGCCGCTGCCGAAGGGCAGGGCCTGACCGACGTCGAGCAGGGGCGGCTCAGCGACGACGTCCCCGCGGCGGCTCGGTCGGCGGCCACTCGCCGTCGTCCGAGCCGTCGTCGGCGCCGTGCAGCAGCTCCTGCAGCTGCACCTGCACCCGCTCGACGCGCGGGACGTCGCGCAGCACCATGCCCGCCTTCTCGGTGGCGTCGGAGACCTGCAGGGTGCCGCAGCCGAGCAGCCGGTCCAGGAGGTCCTTCTCGAGCGCGACGTCGTTGATGCGATAGAGCGGGATGTCCCGGCCCACGCGGGTGACGATGCCGGAGCGCATCGCGATGCGCTTGGTGGTGACCGTCCAGGACGTGGTGCGCCACTTCAGCCACGGCACGAGCACCCACACGACGGCGACGACGAGCAGCAGGCCGAGCACGATCCAGCGGACCACGTCGTCCATCGTGACGACGAACGAGAACGCGGCGCCGACGAGCAGCACGAGCAGGAGCAGGAAGGGCCACACCACGGCCTTCGCGTGCTCGTGCAGCTCCATGACCACGCGCTCGCCGTCGATGAGGTCGTCGTCGTTCAGCGCCATGGCGCACATCGTGCCAGACGCCGGTCGGCGCGCGACGCCGCTGCTCAGACGTGCGGCGGCAGGTTCCAGCCCTCGATGGTGCGCAGGTCGTGGCCGTACCCGAGCTGGCAGATCGCGGCCGTCCCCAGCTCGAGCCGGGACCCGAACCGCGGGTCGATGCCGAGCCAGGCGGTCGCCAGCACGCGCAGCAGGTGGCCGTGCGCCACGGCGAGCACGTTCCCGCCGTCCTGCAGGGTGGCGTCGGCGCGCTCCACGAAGCGCCGGGCGCGGGCCGCGACGTCCTCCAGGAGCTCGCCGGGCCGCCCGTCGCCGTGCTCGGGGTCGGGCGGCAGCACGCGCACGCCGTCGTCGAAGATCTGGAACTCGCGGCCGAGGAGGGCGCCGACGTCCGCGCTGCTGCGCCCGTCCACGGGCCCGTAGTCCCACTCGGCGAGGTCGGGGTCCACGACGGCGTCCGGGTGGCCCGCCAGCGCGGCCGTGCGCCGGGCGCGCTCGAGCGGCGACGAGTAGACGGCGGAGAACTCGATGTCCGCCACCGCCCGTCCCGCGGTCCGGGCCTGCTCCTCGCCGGCCGGGGTGAGCGGGATGTCGGTGCGGCCGGTGTGCTGGCCGCTCACGCTCCACTCCGTCTCGCCGTGGCGCAGGAGCACGAGCTGGGGGTCCTTGCTCGGCACGAGAGGCATGCTCCGAGCATCACGCAGACCTGCGGCGACGGCACCCCGACGGCCCTCCGACGGCCTGCGGTCGGCACTGTGGACGGCGCGCCCAGGAAGCGTCCAGAGTTCGCTAGGGTGTCGACGCCGTCACAGGACCGTCACATCTTCATCACCTGCCTCGGGGAGGCCGCGCGTGCTCGTCTTCGTTCTCATCGGCGCCGCAGGGATGGTCCTGCTGCTCGTGTCGCTCCTCGTCGGCGAGCTGGTCGACCTCGGCGACGGGGCGCTGTCGGGCACGTCGCTCGGGGTCGGCGCGGTCGTCTTCGGCGCCGTGGGCACGATCGTCGTCGCCAACGACCTCGCGACGTGGATCGCGTACGCCGCCTCCGCGGTGGTCGGCCTCCTGGCCGTCGTCCTGGCGCAGGTGCTGGTCCGTCGGCTCGCGTCGAGCGACGACGGCGTCGCCGTCTCGCTCGTGGGCGCGCACGGCACCGCGACGACGGACGTGACGGCGACCTCGGGCGAGGTCTCCCTCGACGTCCCGAGCGAGCTCGAGCGCCGCCTGGCCCGCTCCGACGAGCCCATCGCGGCCGGGTCCCGCGTCGTGGTGCTCGAGCACTCCGGCTCCACCGTGCGCGTCGGGGTCCCCGGCCCGCAGGCCCGCTGACCTCTCCCCACGACCGGAAGGAGACGCGCTCCGGCGCGCACCATGTTCGACTCGACCGACAGCAACTTCATCACCACGATCGCGGTGCTCGCGCTCGTGGTGGCGTTCCTCGCGGTGGGCATCTTTGTCGCCCAGCGCATCCGCCGGGTCCCGCCGAACCAGGCCCTCGTCATCGTCGGCCGCGGGGCCGGCAAGAAGGAGTCCGCCGCCCAGAGCCAGCGCGTCGTCATCGGCGGTCGCACGTTCGTCTGGCCGATCCTCCAGCAGGGCTTCGCGATCTCGCTCGAGCAGCGGCAGATCGGCATCACCGTCGAGGGCGTCGACAAGAACCGCATCAAGATCGCGATCAAGGCGTCGATCAACTTCAAGGTGCGGGGCGACGACGAGGGCGTGCGGCGCGCGGCGCAGCGCTTCCTGTCCCAGCAGGAGATGCTCACCGAGATCATCAAGGAGTCCCTCGAGGGCTCGCTGCGCTCCATCGTCGGCGACATGACGATCGAGCAGATCATCTCCGACCGCAAGGGCCTGTCCGACCGCGTCGTCCAGTCGACCAAGACGGACCTCGCCGAGCAGGGCCTGCAGGTGGACCTGCTCAACATCTCCGACATTTCGACGCCCGGGTCGGACTACCTCGCGAACCTCGGCCGCGCGGAGGGCGCCCGCGCCCTGCAGGTCGCGGAGGTCTCCGAGGCGGAGGCCCGCCGGGTGTCCGAGTTCGCCGTCATCGAGGCGGCCGAGCAGATCGCCGAGCGGCAGAAGGCGCTCGACCTCAAGAAGGCCGCCATCAAGGCCGACACCGACCGTGCGAACGCCGAGGCCGAGGCGGCGGGGCAGCTCGCCCGCGCCGAGCAGGACCGGCTGGTCGCGCAGCAGGAGCGCGAGGCGCTGGCCGAGCAGGCTCGCGTGACGCAGGAGCGTCTCGACATCGAGGTCCGCAAGCCGGCCGAGGCCAAGGCGTACGCCGAGGTCCAGGAGGCCACGGCCCGTCGTGACGCGGCGAACGCCGCCACCGAGGCCGACGCGTTCAAGCGCACCACGATCGCCGAGGCGAACAAGACGGCCGCCATCCAGGACGCCGAGGCGTCCGCCGCGGCCGTGCGCCGTGCCGGCGAGGCCGAGCGCGACCGGCAGATCGCCCTCGCCGCGGGCATCAAGGCCGAGGGTGAGGCGAAGGCGTTCGCCGTCGAGGCCGAGGGCCGCGCCGAGGCCGTCGCCACGGACGCCAAGGCCGAGGCGCTGAAGAAGTACGGCGAGGCCGCGCTCGTGCAGGAGCTCATCGAGCGCCTGCCCGAGATCGTCCGCGCCGCGGCCGAGCCGATCGGGTCGATCCAGGGCATGACCGTCGTCTCCACCGACGGCGCGTCGTCGGTGACCAAGACGGTCGCGTCCGTGCTCGGTGAGGGCCAGGGCGTCGTCAAGCAGCTCACGGGCGTGGACATCCACCAGCTCATCGCGGGCATCGCCGGCGGGCAGCTGCCGACGTCCGACGGCGAGGCCAAGGCCGCACCGGCCGGGACCGCGCCGCTCAACTGACCGGACCTCGACCGGGTCTGCGACGCACGACACGCCCCGCCGCGGGAATCGCCTCTTGCGGCGGGGCGTTCGTGCGTACGTGACCGCTATCGAGAACGCCCCCCTCAAGGTCGACGTCTGGTCGGACGTCGCGTGCCCCTGGTGCTACATCGGCAAGCGCCGCTTCGAGTCCGCGCTGCAGCGGATGGCGGAGCGCGACGGCGCCGCCCCCGAGGTGGAGGTCGAGTACCACTCGTTCGAGCTCTCGCCCGACACCCCCGTCGACTTCGAGGGCACGGCCACGGAGTTCCTCGCCGACCACAAGGGCATCCCGCTGGAGACCGCCCAGCAGATGCAGGACCAGGTGACGGAGCTCGCGGCCGCCGAGGGGCTCACCTACCGGATGGACCGGGTGCGGCACACCAAGACCCTCAAGGCGCACGAGCTGCTGCACCTCGCCAAGGCGTTCGGCAAGCAGGACGAGATGAAGGAGCGCCTGCTGCGCGCGTACTTCACCGAGGGTGAGCACGTGGGGCACGTCGAGGACCTCGCGGACCTGGCGGCGGAGGTCGGCCTGGAGCGCGAGGCCGTCGTCGTCGCGCTGAACGCCGGCACCTATGCCGAGGCCGTCGCGGACGACATCGCCCGCGCGCGGGCGTACGGCATCAACGGCGTCCCGTTCTTCGTGCTCGGCGGCCGCTACGGCGTGTCCGGCGCGCAGGACCCCGACGTCTTCGTCCAGGTGCTCGACCAGGTCCTCGCCGAGGCCTGAGCGGGCGAGCGAGGCGCATCTCACACCGCCAGGCCTGGCTGTGAGACGCGGTATCACCGAGAATCGAGGCCAGCCCGCACCGTCGCGGGCGCCGCGGTCTCGGGCCGACCACGCCCGGTCGCACCGCGGCCGTGGGTCCCTTGGAGGAGAAACATGAACGACGCCACCGAGAGCTCGTACCGCTCGATCGCCAACCCGCGCCGCACCACGCTGATGACCGTCAGCGCGGCCGAGGCGGCGGCGCCCCACCACGGCGCGGACGAACGCCCGCTGCAGCTGCTGGGCGACGACGGCGCCGTCTGCGTGGACGGCGTGTGCAGCCTGCCCGAGTGACGGCCTCGGCCGGATGACGCGGCGAGCGGGTCACATCGCGCGGTAGTCCGCGATCGAGAGCCGCGGGCCCCGGCGCGGGGCCTGAGGCCTGCGGTCGAGGAACAGCAGCCGCACCACCCGGTGCCGGTGGGGCGCGTACGGCGCCAAGAGGCGCAGCATCCCCTCGTCGTCGGTACGTTCTCCCGTGAGCGCCCAGCCGACCGCCCCGGCGAGGTGGAAGTCGCCCACGGACACGGCGTCCGCGTCGCCGAAGGCGCGCTGCGCCACCTCGGCCGACGTCCACACCCCGATCCCCGGCACCTTCTCGAGCCGGGCGCGCGCCTCGGCGGCGGGCATCCCGGCGGCGTCCTCGAGCCGCGCCGCGACCTGCGCGCACCGCACCGCCGTCGCCGCGCGCCGCGGGTCGACCCCCGCCCGGTGCCAGTCCCACGTCGGCACGGCGGCCCAGCCGCGCGCGGACGGCACCACCCGCATCCCGGCCGGGGCCGGCCCGGGCGCCGGCGAGCCGTGGCGCGCGACCAGCCAGCGCCAGGCCCGGTGCGCCGTCACGACCTGCACCTTCTGCTCCAGTACCGCCGGCACCAGGGCCTCCAGCACCCGCCCGCTGCGGCACATCCGCAGCCCGGGCGTGCGCCGCGCGGCGTCGCGCGCCTGCGGCGGAGGCGTGAAGGCGGAGGCGTCGTCGGCCTCGCCCAGCAGCTCGGGCACGGCGTCCGCCGCCTCCCGTGAGCCCGGGCCCCAGTGCTGCACGACGGCGGTGCGCGGGCCCGTCGGGACGAACCGCTGCGTGACCGGGCCGGTGCGCACCAGCGTGGTGCGCCACAGCGCGCCGTCAGGGGTGCGCCGGAACGTCGGGTCGTAGGCGCCGTGCCGCAACGGCGCGAGGGTCAGCCCGAGGTCGAGCGGCCGGTCGGAGCCGTGCTCGACCGTGACGTCGGAGGCGGCACGGGCCGAGGCCTCCGTGCGGGTCGGGGCCGGGCTCGTCAGAGGTGTCGCGCTAGTCAAAGAGGGTTCCGAGCTCCCAGCCGGTGTCGCTGCGGGCGCCGACGGGCTCGACCTCGGGAAACCCCGTGTCGCGCGCGGCACGTCCCGCCGGGCGGTCCGCTCCGTCGTCGCGAGGAGAGCCGGCCGTGCCGGCGTCCTCCGTGAGCAGCAGCTCGTCGACACCCCCGCGGCCCGCCGCCCAGTCCTGTGCGGCGAGGCCGGCCAGCTGGTCGGCCCGCTCGTTGAACGGGTTGCCCACGTGCCCGCGCACCCACCGGAACCGGACTGGGCCCTCACGGCCCGTGATCGCGGCGTCGATGGAGCGGATCAGCTCGAGGTTCTTCACGGTGTCGCCCGAGGCGGTGCGCCAGCCCTTGCGCTTCCACCCGTGGATCCACTCGGACGCGCACCGGATCGCGTACTGCGAGTCGGACTCGATGAGGAGCGGCTCTGCCCCCGGGTGCGCCTCGATCGCGCGCAGGAGCGCGGTGAGCTCCGCGACCTGGTTGGTGCCGGACGCCGCGCCGCCCGAGTCGAAGCGGCCACCCTCGTGGGCGATCCACGCCCAGCCGATCGCGCCCCCGGGATTGCGGAGGCACGAGCCGTCAGTGCTGACAATGATCACGCCGGAGTCTCCCAGTGTCCGAGCCCCTGGTTGCCGCCCCCATTGTGCCCCGAGCCGGTGACACTCGGGGCCGTGTCCACGCCGCCGTCCGACGATCGCGAGACGGGTCGACTGCGGACGCCCGAAAACTCGGGCGCGCGGCCCCGGAAGACGTGGCGGCTCCGCCCGGAACCCACGAGACCCCCGGCGCGGCGATCATGACGACATGACCGACGGCACCGCCACGCCTGGAGACGACATGCCCGGGAACGGCGCCCCCGGGGACGACCGCCCCGCGCGCCGCCCGGCCGACATCCGCAAGTGGCGCCGCTATCTCGCCGACGAGCGCGCCGAGGCCGCCACCTACCGGGACCTCGCCCGCCGGCGCACCGGCGAGGAGCGCGCCATCCTGCTCGCGCTCGCCGACGCCGAGAAGCGCCATGAGCAGCACTGGCTCGACCTCCTGGGAGACGACGTCGGCCGCCCGCTGCGCGGCGACCTGCGCACGCGCATGCTCGGCGTCCTCGCCCGCCGCTTCGGCGGGGTGTTCGTGCTCGCCCTCGCGCAGCGCGCCGAGGCCCGCTCGTCGTACGACGCCGACGAGCACGCGACCGCCACCATGGCGGCCGACGAGCAGATCCACGAGGAGGTCGTGCGCGCGCTCGCCACCCGCGGGCGCAACCGGATGTCGGGCACCTTCCGCGCCGCCGTCTTCGGCGCCAACGACGGCCTGGTCTCCAACCTCGCGCTCGTGCTCGGCATCGGCGCCTCCGGCGTCTCGTCGCAGACCGTGCTCCTCACCGGCGTGGCCGGCCTGCTCGCCGGGGCGCTGTCCATGGGCGCCGGCGAGTTCGTGTCCGTGCGCTCGCAGCGCGAGCTGCTCGAGGCGTCCACGCCCGACCCGAAGAGCGCCACCGTGCTGCCGCACCTCGACGTCGACGCGAACGAGCTGGCGCTCGTCTACCGTGCCCGCGGCATGTCGTCCGACGAGGCGCAGGGCCGCGCCGACCGCGTGCTGGCCGGGCTGGCCGCGACGGGGGCCGTGGCGTCCGACCTCCACGACGACGCGCCGGCGACCGACGAGCAGGCGGACCTCGAGACGCACGGCACCGCCTGGGGCGCCGCGATCTCGAGCTTCTGCTTCTTCGCCTCCGGGGCGGTCATCCCCGTGCTGCCCTACCTGCTGGGGCTCACCGGCTTCGCGGCGATCGGCGTGGCCGCAGCGCTCGTGGGGGTGTCGCTGCTGGTCACGGGCGCGATCACCGGGCTGCTGTCCGGCACCTCGCCGTGGACGCGCGCGCTGCGCCAGCTCGCCATCGGGTTCGGCGCCGCGGCCGTCACGTACGCGCTCGGCCTGCTGTTCGGGACGTCGGTGGCCTGACCCCCGGGTGAAATCTCACCCGCTCTGGTTGCGGGACCGTTGCTCGGGCGTCACAGTGTGAGCTGGGTCATGAACGAGCAACCCGTGACCCCGCGTGGCATCGAAGGGGGCCGAGTGACACGCAGCGTGGACCGTGCTCCGGCGGCAGGACGCCGCCGGCGCTGGCTCGCGCGTGCGACCGGCGCCGTCGTCGGGCTCGCCGGTGCCGCCACCCTGAGCATCGCCCTCGCCGGGTCCGCGTCCGCCGACGACGGTGGCGGCCACGACGGCCCCCTGACGTCCGCGGTCCGGTCGCTCGTCGGCCACGACGGCGAACGAGACCGCGACGCGGACGCCGCGCCGGCGGAGCGGGACGAGGCGCCTCGGCAGGAGCAGCCCGCGCAGGAGCCGGAGCCGGCCGAGGAGCCCGTCGCCGAGAAGGCCGTCGCGGCGGAGGCTGTTGCTGAGCCCGCTGAGCCCGCTGAGCCCGCTGAGCCCGCTGAGCCCGCTGAGCCCGCCGAGGAGTCGCCGGAGCCGGCGACCGACGAGGTGCGGGCCGCCGTCGAGGAGGCCGTCGCACCGGTGCGGGAGAAGGTCGAGCCGCTGCGCCAGAAGGTGCACGACGAGGTCGTCGCCCCCGCGCAGGAGACGGCCGACCGGGTGACCCGCGAGCTGGCCGGCGACACCGGGGCGGACCCGGCGCCCGACGCCGAGCGGGAGACGGAGCCGGCGGAGTCGCCCGCCCCTGTCGATCGCGAAGCGTCCGACCAAACCGCGCCCGTGAAGGCCGCCGAGCCCGAGCTGGCCGACGAGCCCGAGGCGGCCGACGAGCCCGAGACCGCCGCCAAGCCCCGCGTGGAGCGGGCCACTGTGCTGGACCCCGTGGCGGACACCGTCGAAGCCGTGACGACGCCGCTCGGTGCGGTGACGACGCCGGTCGGTGCACTGGTCGACGGCATCGTCTCGCCGCTGTCGCCGGTGGTTGACCCCGTGGCGGGGATCGTCGAGGAGATCACCGGACCGGTCGGCGGGGCGCTCGAGCCCGTGACCGGGGTGGCCGCGGAGACGCTGGCCCCCGTGACGGAGGCGCTGTCCCCGGTGCTGACGCCGGTGGGCGGCGTGGTCCACGAGGTGACGCGGCCGCTCGCGCCCGTCACGGACGGCCTCGGCGCCGTCGTCGCGCCGGTCGTGACGACGCTGGACCCGGTGCTCGACCCGGTCGTCGGTCTGGTGACGCCGGTGACGGACTCCCTCGCGCCGGTCGTGGACCCGGTCCTCGACGCGACCGCCCCGGTGGTCGACGCTCTCGCACCGGTCGTCGAGCCCGTCGGCGGCACGCTGCGGCCCGTCGTCGAGCCGGTCGTGGACACCGTCGCTCCGGTGGTCGAGCCCGTCCTCGAGCCCGCTCTGGAGCCTGTCCTTCGTCCGGCACTCGAGCCGGCGGTCGGCCTGCCGGCCGAGGCGGTACCCGCCGCACCGGAGGCGAGCCCGGTCGCGTCCTCCGACCGCACGACGACCGCCGAAGCCGCCGGCGTGGCCCTGGGGGCGGAGCGCGCGGCCACGACGCCGGCGGCGTTCGGCCCCGCGCCGCGATCGCCCTTCGCCGAGGTCGGCGAGGCGCTGGACGCCACGGACCAGGCGCTCGCCCCCGCGGACCGCGAGCCCGCGCCGGCGTCGCCGTCGGCGCCCGCCGCGGCCTCCGCGCCGTCGGGCCCCACCTCGTCCGTCCGCGGGCCGTCGGGCGGCGACGCCGCCGCCGACCTCGTGGACCGCGCCCATCTCACCGCGGGGGCGTGGATCGCGCTCGCGGGCGACCAGCTCGACCGCCTCCCGGCGGTCGCCTTCGACATCCCCGTCTCTCCTGCCTGACGTGGCCGCGTCGCGCCCTCGTGCGCGACCGCGACCGCGGGCGGCGTCCGCCACCCGCGCACCACGTCAGTCAGGAGCGGATCATGCATACCCATGTCCGACGAGCGTTGAAAGTAGCGCTCGTCGCGGGCGGCCTCGTGGTCGCCGGGGCCGCGACGGCCCAAGCAGCGGACGATGACGTCGTCGACGCCACCGTCGGTGCGGACACCTCGGTCCACCTCCACCTGAGCGAGGTCTCCGAGGAGACGAACGGCGCGACCCTTGACACGCCCGTGGACCTCCCCGAGGTCGACACAGAGAGCGTCGAGGCCGTGGTCGACTCTGTCGCCGGCGACGGTGGCGCCGCCGACGACGTCGCAGGGCCGGACGAGGAGTCCGGCACGACGACCGACGACCTCGTGGACGCCGTCGCCGAGGACGTCCACCGGACAGCGGACGACGTCCAGTCCGGTGACGTCCAGGGTGTCGTGGAGGACGTCGCCGGCGAGGACGGCGTCGTCGACGACGCGATCGAGGACAGGCCTGCCTCGCAGGACGAGGAGGCTGGACGCGACGACGGCTCGGATGCGTCCAGCGGCTCGGATGCTTCGGGCGGCTCGGACGCCTCTGACGGAGGCGGGTCCGGCGGTGGCGACGACCGGGGCGACGGCGGCACGCCGCAGCCCTCGGACCGCGGAGCCGGTGCCGCCGTCGACGCGACGGTGGACCGTGCGTCCGGCAAGGTGTCGGACGCGGCGGGCTCCGCCGACGAGGCTCTCGGGACCGGCTCGGCCGTCCGGGACACCGTCGACGGGGTCGCGGGAGACGGCGGTGTCGTGGACGACGTCCTCGGCGCCGACGAGCCCGAGTCCGGCGTGACCGACCAGGTCACCGAGCACGCGGTCGACGACGTCGAGCAGGCAGCGGGGCAACTCGCCGCCGGTGACGTCGACGGTGTCGTGGACGACGTCGTCGCCGACGGCGGGGTCGCGGACGACGCGCTCGAGGACCAGGGCGTCGACGCGGCGCTCGAGCAGGTCGGAGAGACCGCCGACTCGACGGCCGGTGCGGTCGACGGCGTTCTCGGCACCGGCACCGCCGTGCAGGACACCGTGGGCGGGTCCGTGGACGGCACGCTCGACGGGCTGCTCGGCGCAGACGGTGTCGTGGACGACGTCCTGGGGGCCGACGAAACTGAGGCCGGAGTGAACGACGAGGTCGTGGAGCACGTGCTCGACGACGTCGACGGCACGCTCGACCACGTCACCGCCGGCGACCTGGACGGCGTCGTGGACTCCGTCGTCGCGGACGACGGGCTCGTCGACGACGCGCTCGAGGGTGACGCCACCGCCGGCCTTCCCGGCGTCGGTGACCTGGGTGACCTTGGCGACCTCGACGGTCTGGGTGATGTCGGCGATCTGACCGGCGGTCTGACCGGTGTGGTGGATGGTCTGGCTGGTCTTGGTGGCGGTGAGCTGCCGGGTGCTGGGTTGGGCGATCTGACCGGTGTGGTCGAAGGCCTGCCGGGCCTGGGCGGCGGTGAGCTGCCGGGCGTGGACGGTGCGGTGGACGACGTGCTGGCCGGGGTCTCGGACGCCGCTGGCACGGTGGACGCTGCGCTGGGGGCTGGTGACCTGGTGCAGGGCACGGTCGACGGTCTGGTCGGTGCGGACGGCGTGGTGGATGACGTCGTCGGTGCGGACGAGCCTGAGGCCGGTGTCACGGACGAGGTCGTGGAGCACCTGCTCGGCGACGTGGACGCGGCGCTCGGCGGGTTGGCTGCCGGTGACGTGGACGGTGTCGTGGGTTCCGTCGTCGCGGACGACGGGCTGGTCGACGACGCGCTCGAGGGCGACTCGGTGATCGGTCTGCCGGGTCTGGACGGGCTCGGT
>NZ_JBHVBO010000020.1:14288-16486 GCF_042668085.1 Isoptericola sp. NPDC057391
CGGTGACCTCGGTGACCTCGGTGACCTCGGTGACCTCGGTGACCTCGGTGACCTCGGTGACCTCGGTGACCTCGGTGACCTCGGTGACCTCGGTGACCTCGGTGAGGTGTCCGGGCTGGACGGTGCGGTGGACGAGCTGACCGCGACGGTGGCGGACACCGCGGGCACGGTCGACGGCGTGCTGGGCACGCAGTCGTTGCTGCGGTCCACGGTGGACGGCCTGCTCGGGCCTGACGGCGTGCTGGACGACGTCGTCGGTCCGGACGAGGCACAGGACGGCGTCACGGACGGTCTCGTGGAGGCCGTGGTGGACGACGTCGACTCGACGGTGGACTCGGTGACGGCCGGCGACCTGCCGGGTGTCGTGGACGACCTGACCGCGGAGGACGGGCTGGTCGACGACGTGCTGGAGGACCAGGGTCTCGACCCGGTCCTGAACGACGTCGTGGGCTCCACGGGTGCCGTGGACGACCTGCTCGGCACGGGCTCGACGGTCGAGGACACGGTCGGCGGGATCATCGGTGAGGAGGGCGTGCTGGACGACGTCGTCGGTCCGGACGAGGCACAGGACGGCGTCACGGACGGTCTCGTGGAGGCCGTGGTGGACGACGTCGACTCGACGCTCGACTCGATGACGGCCGGCGACCTGCCGGGCGTCGTCGACGACGTCGCTGCCGAGGACGGCGTGCTCGACGACGTGCTGGAGGACGGCGGCGTCGACACGGCCGCGGACGACCTCGTCGGTCAGGTCTCCGACCTGGCGGGCACGGTCGACGACACCGTCGGGACGGGGTCGCTGGTGCAGGACGTCGTCGACGGCGTCGCTGGTGAGGACGGTGTCGTGGACGACGTCGTCGGCGCCGACGAGCCCGAGGGCGGCGTCACGGACGGGGCCGTCGAGCACGTGCTCGACGACGTCGAGCAGGTCGTGGGCAACCTCACCGAGGGCGACCTCGGCGCGGTGACCGACGACCTCACGGCCGAGGACGGTCTGGTGGACGACGTGCTGGAGGACCAGGGTCTCGACCCGGTGCTCGGTGACGTCGTGGACTCCACCGGCACGGTGGACGACCTGCTGGGCACCGGCTCGGCGGTCGAGGACACCGTGGACGGCCTCCTCGGGGACGACGGCGTGGTCGACGACGTCGTCGGAGCCGACGAGCCGCAGGACGGCGTCACGGACGGTCTCGTGGAGGCCGTGGTGGACGACATCGACTCGACGGTGGACTCGGTGACGGCCGGCGACCTGCCGGGCGTGGTCGACGACCTGACCGCCGAGGACGGGCTGGTCGACGACGTGCTGGAGGACCAGGGTCTCGACCCGGTGCTGAACGACGTCGTGGACGCCACCGGTGCGGTGGACGACGCTCTGGGCACGGGTGACCTCGTCGAGGGCACCGTCGACGGGATCGCCGGCGAGGACGGTGTCGTGGACGACATCATCGGTGCCGACGAGCCGCAGGACGGCGTCACCGACGAGCTCGTCGAGCACGTGGTCGAGGACGTCAACGACACGGCGAACGACCTGCTGGAGGGTGACCTCGGCGCCGTGACCGACGACCTCCTCGCCGAGGACGGGCTGGTCGACGACGTCCTCGAGGACGGCACCACCGCCACCGACCCCGGTGACGGCACGGATCCGGGTGACGGCACGGATCCGGGTGACGGCACGGATCCGGGTGACGGCACGGATCCGGGTGACGGCACGGACCCCGGTGACGGCACGGACCCCGGTGACGGTGGCTCCGACGGCCCTGGTGACGAGGGGGCCGGCGACGGCACGGGCTCCGACGACGGTTCGACCACCCCGGTGGGCGGGCCCGTCACGGGGGTCCCGGGCTCGGACGGCTCGGGGCTGCTGACCGGGACCGGGTCGGACGGCGCCACGGCGGCGGCCGGCACTGACGGTGCCGCCGGTGCCGACGGAGCGGCGGGCCTGGACGCGCTGCAGTCGCTGCCGACGACGGGCGGTGACCTGCGGCTGCTGGGCCCGGCGCTGCTGCTGATGCTCCTGGGCGGCGCGCTGCTGCTGCGCCGCCGGAAGGAGGTGCTCGCGGTCGCGACCCGCTGACCCCACCGGAGCCGGCACCGGCTCCGGACGGGGCGGCGCTGTCACGGGGGATCACTGGGGAGTGTCCCGTGGCAGCTCCGCCCCGGCTGGGGTCGGCGTGGGCGCAGCACGGCGCAGGGGGCCGGGC
>NZ_JBHVBO010000020.1:16496-42718 GCF_042668085.1 Isoptericola sp. NPDC057391
TCGCCGCCCCGCGCGCGGGCGGGGGCGGCGGTGACCGGGTGCAACAGGGGCGCGGGTCCCTGCCCACCGCCCCCCGGGGGGGGTTCGGGTTGCGCCCAGCACGGCGCAGGGGGCCGGGCTGCGCCCACGACACACCGGCACCGCGGGGTGCGCGCGGCGGCCCCGGGCGGACGATCACCGGACCCTCGACGGAGGGCTCTGGCAGACCCGCCCGGGGCTGCCCGCGGTACACGCCTACGCTGGGACACCGTGCCCCGACTGATCGCCGACCTCACGCCGCTGCGCGTCTCCCCGGCGTTCCGCCGGCTGTGGTGGGGCCTCGGCGTCTCCAACATCGGCACGCAGGTCACCGTGGTCGCGGTCGGCCTGCAGGTGTACGCCCTGACGGGATCGACTCTCGCGGTGGGCACGCTGGGCATCGCGGCGCTGGTGCCGCTGGTCGCGCTCGGCCTGTACGGCGGGGCGCTGGTGGACCACTACGACCGGCGCCGCGTCTCGCTGCTCGCGTCGACGGTGCTGTGGCTGGTGACGGCGGGCATCGCGGCGCAGGCGTGGCTCGACGTCGGCTCGGTGAACCTGCTGTACGGGCTGGTGGCGCTGCAGTCCGCGGCGTTCGCCATCAACAACCCGGCGCGCACGTCGATCGTGCCGCGCCTGCTGGAGCCGCAGCTCATGCCGGCGGCCAACGCGCTGCAGACGCTGTCCTTCAACGTGGCCCTCACCTGTGGCCCCCTCGTGGGCGCGCTCCTCGTGGCCCGCCTCGGGTACGCCTGGGCGTACACCCTCGACGCACTGCTGTTCACCGCCGCGCTGTGGGCGGTGTGGCGGCTGCCCGCCGTCCCGCCGGAGCAGGACCTGGACGACGACGCAGCGAAGGCCGCGCCTGCCCGGCGGCGCGTCGTCGGGCTGAGCTCCGTGCTCGACGGCCTGCGCTATCTCGCGACCCGGCCGAACGTGCGCACGACGTTCGTCGTCGACCTGGCCGCGATGGTGCTCGCCTTCCCGCGCGTGCTGTGGCCCGCGGCGGGCGCGCTCTACCTGGGCGGCGGGGAGACGACGACGGGCGTGCTCGCCGCCGGGTTCGCCGTCGGCGGCATCCTCGCGAGCGTGTTCTCCGGCGCGCTCGTCCGCGTGCGGTGGCAGGGCCGGATCATCGTGTGGGCGATCACGGCGTGGGGCCTGAGCGTCACCGCGTTCGGCGCGGTCCTCGTCGCCGTCGGGCCGGACGCCCCGGACGGCGTGCTGTGGGGCGCCGTCGTGGTCGCAGGCGTCGCGCTGCTGCTGGCGGGCGGGGCGGACGCGATCTCGTCCGTGTTCCGTCAGTCGATCCTGCAGACCGCGACGCCCGACCACATGCGTGGCCGCCTGCAGGGCGTGTTCATCGTGGTGGTCGCGGGCGGGCCGCGGCTCGGGGAGATGGTGCTCGGCTCGGAGGCCACGTGGTTCGGCGAGGGGTGGGCGGCCGTCGTCGGCGGGCTCGCGTGCGTCGCGGTGCTGTGGCTGGTCGTGCGGCTGCAGCCCCGGTTCTGGCGCTACGACGCCCACCACCCGGAGCCCTGAGCCCGGCAGGACGGCGGCTCAGGCGGCGTCGGAGTACGGGCGACGACGCCGCATCCCGGGCAGCGCGGCGAGCGCCAGCAGGGCGCACGCCCAGCCGCCCGACATCGTGACGAGGAACCCGGCGTGCGAGTCCACGGCGTCCACGGCGACACCGGCCAGCCAGGAGCCGAGCGAGACGCCCACGCCCAGGGACGTGCCCACCCACGTGAGGCCCTCGGTGAGCTGGTGGGGCGCGACGAGCGCCTGCACCAGGGCGTTGCCGTTGATGAGCGTCGGCGCGATGGCGAAGCCGGCCACGAACATCACCACGCCCAGGACCACGAGGTTCTGGACGAAGAAGAACAGCGAGACCCCGACGGCGATCCCGCAGGCGGTGACCGTGAACCGGGTCGACAGCGGCGACACCCAGTGCCGCGCCCCGTACGCCAGGCCCGAGACCATCGAGCCCAGGGCGAAGCAGGCGAGCACGACCCCGGCGAGCCCCTTGACCCCCTGCTCCTCCGCGAACGCCACGGTGGCGACGTCGCTCGACCCGAACATCACGCCCATGCCGACGAAGACGACGGCGAGCACCGGCATCCCGGGCATGCGGATCGCCGAGCGGCGCTCCAGGCGGACGGCGTCCGGGTGCGTCACCGTGCCGACGCGCTCGCCGTCCGCGGGCACGGCCGCGCCGCGGGCGGGTGGCTCGGTACGCCGCTGCGTGAGGAACCAGGCGGCACCGCCACCGCCCACGACCGCCGCGACGAGCAGGCCGCCCGACGGGATCACCGTCGTCGCGAGGGTCGTGGCCAGCACCGGGCCCACGATGAACACCAGCTCGTCGAGGGCCGACTCCAGGGAGTAGGCGGTGTGCACGCGCTGCGCCTCGGGGAGCACGTGGGACCAGCGGGCCCGGGCGAGCGACCCGTACGAGCCCTGGCTCGCCCCGCCCACCGCGGCGCACACCCACAGCACCCACTCGGGGGCGCCCAGGCTCGCGGCCACCACCAGGCCCAGGAGCCCTGCCGTCGTCGCGACCAGCATCGGGGTCATCACGCGGGCCTGGCCCGACCGGTCCACGAGGCGGGCGATCTGCGGCGCCACCAGCGCCTGCGCCACCACCAGCACCGCCGACACCCGGCCCGCCATCGCGTACGAGCCGTACAGCGCCTGCACCATGAGCACCGTGCCGATGCCGACCATCGACATCGGCAGCCGGGCGACCATCCCCGCGACGGAGAACCGGGCGGCGCCCGGCACGCGCAGGACGTCGAGGTAGGGGTTGCGGGCACGCGCCCCCGACGCCGCGTCGGGGGTCTCGGGGGTGGGCGCTGTCACCCGCGGATTCTCCCACCGAGGGGCGACAGATGTCGGGGTCAGCGTCCAGGATGGGGGCCATGAACGCCACCCCCACCCCCGTGACGGTCGTCGACGACCGCGACCACCAGGTCTTCCTCGCCCGGCTGGACGACGGCCGCCGCGCCGGCGGCGCGTACTACGAGCGGAAGGGTGACGAGGGGGCGCGGGTGGTCGTCTTCACGCACACCGAGGTGGACCCGGCGTTCGAGGGCCAGGGGATCGGGTCGCAGCTCGCCGCCGGCGCGCTCGACCAGGTGCGCGCCGCGGGGGAGAAGATCGTGCCGCTGTGCCCGTTCATCAAGGCCTACGTGCAGCGGCACCCCGAGTACGCCGACCTGCTCGCGCACCCCGCCCGGTGAGGGCGGGAACCACCACCCGGCGCGGCGGCATCGCAGCGCTGGGGGTCACTGTCGCGCTGCTGCTCGGCGGGTGCGCCGGCGGGCTCGACCCCGCGTCGTCCGGCCTCGGCGGCTCGGACGTGGAGCCGCCGGCGGCGACGGCGGAGCCTGCGCCCGCCGAGCCCGGGCCCGCGGAGGCCGCGCCGGCGGAGCCGTCCGAGCCGTCGGAGCCAGAGCCAGAGCTAGAGCCCGCGTCCGGGACCGCGCTCGCGGCGCTCGAGGGTCTGCCGGTCAAGGGCCGCGCGCCCAAGACGGGGTACTCGCGCGACCAGTTCGGCCCGGCGTGGGCCGACGTCGACCACAACGGCTGCGACACGCGCAACGACGTCCTGGCGCGTGACCTCACCCGCACCGTCACCGACCCGGGCACGCACGACTGCATCGTGCTGAGCGGGCTGCTCGCCGACCCATACACGGGCACGCGGATCGACTTCGTGCGCGGGCAGGCGACGTCCACCGCGGTGCAGATCGACCACGTCGTCGCGCTGTCGGACGCGTGGCAGAAGGGGGCCCAGCAGCTCGACGGCGAGGCGCGCCGGCAGCTCGCGAACGACCCGCTGAACCTGCTCGCCGTCGACGGCCCGACCAACTCGGGCAAGGGCGACGGCGACGCCGCGACCTGGCTGCCGCCGTCCAAGGCGTTCCGCTGCCAGTACGTGGCGCGGCAGGTCGCCGTGAAGCAGGCGTACGCGCTGTGGGTCACGCAGGCCGAGCACGACGCCGTCGAGCGCGTCCTGTCCCGGTGCCCCGACGAGCCGCTGCCGACCGGCGGTCCGGCGCCGACGGTCGTCACGGCGGACGACACGGCGGAGGACACGCCCGGCGAGACGGGCGACGGGGGCGCGTCGGGGGCGCAGGAGCCGTTCGCGAACTGCGACGCCGCGCGGGCCGCCGGGGCGGCGCCGGTGCACCGCGGCGACCCGGGCTACTCCTCCCGGCTGGACGGCGACGGCGACGGGACCGGCTGCGAGTAGTCCCGCCGGTCGAGCCGTCCGGCGCCCGCAGCGGGTCTCGACGGGCTCACCCCTCGAGGGCGCCGTCGACCAGCTCCTTGGCGGCGTCCTGCACCTGCGCGAGGTGCTCGGCCGACACGAACGACTCGGCGTAGATCTTGTACACGTCCTCCGTGCCCGACGGGCGCGCGGCGAACCAGGCGTCCTTCGTGGTCACCTTGAGGCCGCCGATCGTCGCGCCGTTGCCCGGCGCCTCGGTGAGCGTCGCGGTGATGTCCTGCCCGGCGAGGGTGGTGGAGGCGACCTCGTCGGGCGAGAGGGCGGACAGGCGCGACTTCTGCTCGCGCGTCGCCGGCGCGTCCACGCGGGCGTACCAGGACTCGCCGTAGCGGCCCACGAGCTCCGCGTGGTGCTCGGACGGGCTCTTCCCCGTGGCCGCGATGATCTCCGAGGCGAGCAGCGCCAGCAGCAGACCGTCCTTGTCGGTGGACCAGACACGGCCGTCGCGGCGCAGGAACGACGCGCCGGCCGACTCCTCGCCCCCGAACCCGACCTCGCCTTCCAGCAAGCCCGGCACGAACCACTTGAAGCCCACCGGCACCTCGACCAGCTGCCGGCCGAGGCCCGCCACGACCCGGTCGATCAGGGCCGACGACACGAGCGTCTTGCCCACCGCCGTGCCCTCCGGCCAGCCCGGCCGCGCGCCGCCGTACAGGTACTCGATCGCGACGGCCAGGTAGTGGTTGGGGTTCATCAGCCCCGCGTCGGGGGTGACGATGCCGTGCCGGTCGGAGTCCGCGTCGTTGCCGGTCGCGACGTCGAAGGGCGCCTCGCCGCCGTCACGGCCTGCCATCCGCTCCACCAGCGACGCCATCGCGTACGGGGAGCTGCAGTCCATGCGGATCTTGCCGTCCCAGTCGAGGGTCATGAACGACCAGCGCGGGTCCACCTGCGGGTTCACCACGGTGAGGTCGAGGTCGTACCGCTCGCCGATCGCGCCCCAGTACTCCACGGAGGCTCCGCCCAGCGGGTCCGCGCCGATGCGCACGCCGGCCGTGCGGATCGCCTCGAGGTCGACGACGTTCGGCAGGTCGTCCACGTACGTGGTGAGGAAGTCGTGCTTGTGCGTCGTGTCCGCGGCGAGCGCGTCCTCGAGCGAGACCCGGCGCACCGACGCCAGGCCGCCGGTGCGGAGGATCTCGTTGGCGCGGTCCGCGATCCAGCCCGTCGCCTCCGACCCGGCGGGGCCGCCGTGCGGCGGGTTGTACTTGAAGCCGCCGTCGCGCGGCGGGTTGTGCGACGGCGTGACGACGATCCCGTCCGCGAGGCCCGGGCCCTGGGTGCGCACGCCGTCGCCCGTCGTCGCGCCGTTGTGGATGAGGATCGACTGCGACACGGCGGGGGTCGGGGTGAACGAGTCGCGCGCGTCGACCATGACGGTGACGCCCGCCGCGGCCAGCACCTCCAGCGCCGTCTGCCACGCGGGCAGCGACAGGGCGTGCGTGTCCCGGCCGATGAACAGGGGGCCGTCCGTGCCCTGCGACGCGCGGTACTCGACGATCGCCTGCGTGATCGCCGCGATGTGCGCCTCGTTGAACGCGGTGTCCAGGCTGGAGCCGCGGTGCCCGGACGTGCCGAACACCACCTGCTGCGCCGGGTCCGCGACGTCCGGCACGAGGTCGTAGTACGCCCCCACCACCTTGTCGACGTCGATGAGGTCGATGTCCTGGGCCGGCTTCCCCGCGCGCTCGTGCATGGGATCGATCTTGCCAGGCGTCGTGGCCGGGTGTCAGGACGGTGCCGTCAGCCCCGGAAGTCCGCCTTGCGCACCAGCCCGTGGACGCCCACCGTGCGGTCGACGACCTGCGAGACGGCGAAGTCGGCCGCCGCGGACAGGTAGGCGTACGCGATCGCGCGGTCCAGGCCCTGGTCGTGCTCGAGGAAGTCGAGGGCGTTGACGACGGCGCGGCGCATCGCGACGTCCAGGTCGCTGCCGTTGCCGCCCACAGCGCCGTCCGGGTCGGACAGGCCGATGGGGATCCAGGCGTCGGCGGTCTCGGCGAAGGGGTAGGAGTACGCGACGGACGGCGCGTCGCCGGAGCCCGGCTTGCACACGGTGAGGCGGAACGTGCCGCGCAGCGAGCCCTCCATCGCTGTGAGCGCCACCTCGCCGTCGCCCATCGCCATGTGCGGGTCGCCCACGTAGAACAGCGCGCCTGGCGCGCGCACGGGCAGGTAGAAGGTGGAGCCGGCGCCGAGGCGGCTGATGTCGATGTTGCCGCCGCCCAGCGTGGGCGGGATCGAGTTGGCCTCGGGGGCGGTGAGCCCGGTGTTCTCCGAGAACGCGACGCCCATCGTGCCGAAGAAGTAGCGCAGCGGGAACGAGACCCGGGAGCGGCCCTCGCCGATGACAGCCTTGCCGCCCCGGATCTGAGCGAGCACCGACACGTTGCCGTACTCGGTGGGGACGCCGGTGCCGCGGCCATCCGTCGCGACGGGCGGCATGACCTCGTCGAGCGCGATGCCGGCGGGTGCGCCGGTTGCGGTGAGGGCCAACGCGCCCTTGCCGTGCCGGGAGGAGATGACGCCGTACGGCACCCGCGGGACGACGTCGAGCGTCTCGATCTTCAGCACGTCGCCGGGCTCGGCGCCCTCCACGTGGACGGGGCCGGTGATGACGTGCGGGCCGTCCTTGTCGAAGTCGCGCGGGGTGCGGTCGTAGCCGCCGGCGATGGCGACGGCGTCGTCGAGCACCTCCCGACGCCGGATGCCGCGGTCGCCGAACCACGCGACGGGGTCGCGCCCCTGGTCCTCGAGGATGCCCTCGTGCGACACCGAGTCGATGGTGATCGTGCGACCGGACCGGACGCGGGCCACGGCGGCCGCGTGCACGGAGGGGACGTAGCCCCACAGCACGTCCTCGACGTCCGAGCGCAGGTAGTGGTCCCCGCGGATGCGGCCCTTTCCGGGCTGCAGGATGCCGCCGAAGCCCGCGTCACCGCCCCGCCCCGCGGCGGTGGTGCCGCCCGAGGTGGCCGCGGCGGGGACCGCCGCGCCGACCGTCAGCGCGGCCCCGGCCCCCACGCCCGCCGCGGCCTGCAGGAAGCTGCGGCGGCGGAGGCCGGCGGTGAGGGTCTCGGCAGCGTCTCGTCCGTCGTGCATGTGCTCCTCCTGGGGTCGGCCGGAAACGTCGGCTGCGCCCGACCGTAGGGAGCGCGCATGACGGGCGTGTTCGCCGCCGGTGTCCCCCGGGTAACGGGCGGGGCGCGTTCGCTGGGAGTTCGCCGTGCCCCCTCTGACGTTCGGCTCCCCGGCGTCTCGGCGTCACCGGACGGTTGCCTCGGCCGCCTACCGTCGTCGCCATCGGCATGCCGGAGCGCCCTGACGAGGGCGTGTACTCGATCCGCTCTCCCAGACCCCGGAGGAAGTACATGAACCCCCGCAGCATCCGCCAGGCCTGTGCCGTCGCCGGCACCGCCACGCTCGTCGGGCTGGTCCTCGTGGCGCCCGGCGCCGCGGCCGCACCGTCGCCCGACCCCGCCGCGGCGAAGGCGGCCGCCCAGCGCGCCCAGGCAGGCCTGTACACCGGTCACGTCGAGGTCGTCCGCGGCGAGGCCGCCGACCCCGAGGTGCTCACCGGCACCGTGTTCCACGACAGGGACAAGGACTCCACCCAGGACCGGCGTGAGAAGGGCGTCGCCGGCGTCCAGGTGTCCAACGGCCGCGACGTCGTCACCACCGACGGCAAGGGCCGCTACTCGATCCCCGCGTACGAGGGCATGACCGTCTTCGTCACCCAGCCCGCGGGCTACCAGGTGCCGGTGGACGAGGACAAGGTCGCGCAGTTCAGCTACAACCATCTGCCCGAGGGCTCGCCGGAGCTGAAGTACGGCGGCATCGAGCCGACCGGCCCGCTGCCGGAGGCCGTGAACTTCCCGCTCGCGAAGTCCAAGGCGACGGGCAAGGCGCAGCAGAGCTGCCCGATCGCCTCGGACACGCAGGCGTACAACATGAAGGAGATGGGCTACGCCCGGGACGGCGCCGTGGCGGACCTCATGGACCGCGACGACTACGCGAGCTGCGGCATCCTGCTGCTCGGCGACAACGTGGGTGACGACCTGAGCCTCAACCCGGCGCTCCGGGACATCTACGCCGACGCGAACGGGCCCATCCGCCTGGCGCCCGGCAACCACGACATGGACTACGACGCGGCGGACGACACGCACGCCCTCGACACGTTCCGTCAGCAGTTCGGGCCGGGCTACTTCTCCTACGACGTCGGCCAGGCGCACGTCGTCGTCCTCGACAACGTCATCTACAACGGCGCCAAGGAGGGCGGCAAGAACGGCGGCTACAAGGAGGCGATCGACGACCAGCAGCTCGAGTGGCTGGAGAACGATCTCGCCGAGGTGCCGGCCAACAAGCTCGTCGTCGTCGCCGCGCACGCGCCGATCGTCGACCACCGCATGGTCGTGACGGACAACGCCGCTGAGCTGTACGACGTGCTGGAGGGCCGCAACGCCGTCACGATCGGCGGCCACACGCACATGCTGGAGAACCTGCTCCCGGGCGACACCCGCGAGGAGTGGGTGAAGGGCGGCGTCCCGGAGCTCGAGCACACCCAGCTCGTCGCCGGCGCCGTGTCGGGCAACTGGTACTCGGGCGGCCTCGACGAGCAGGGCCTGCCGTACGCGTTCATGACCGACGGCGCGCGCCCCGGCGTGCTCACGCTCGAGCTGGACGGCAACGAGTTCTCCGAGCGGTACACGATCCGCGGGGAGTCCGACGACCTGCAGCTCGCGCTCGGCGTGAACACGCCCCACTGGCGTGAGTGGGCGGCCAAGCAGCTCGAGTGGCGCGACGGCGGCAAGGTCGGCGCGGCGCCGGCCCTCGGCGACGAGCGTCTGGTGAGCGCCGACGACCTCGCGGGCGAGAGCTGGCTGACCGCCAACTTCTACGCCGGCTCCTCGGACGCCCGCGTCGAGGTGTCGATCGACGGTGGCGCCGCGGTCGAGGCGGAGCACACGCAGCCCATGCAGGGAGAGGCGCTGGCGCAGGGGTGGGAGTACTCCGACACGTTCGCGGCCACGCGCAACCTGCTCACCAGCGGCGGGGTCACGCAGTCGAACGCGCACCTGTGGCGGCTGCCGCTCCCGGCGGACCTCGACGCGGGCACCCACACCGCCGAGGTCACCGCGACCGACCACCACGGCCGTGAGTTCACCGAGACGCTGCGGTTCACGGTGACGGACGAGCGGGCCGCCGCGAAGGCGACCGTGCTGCGCGACGAGGTGCCGGGCAAGGTGCCCGCGGGCATCGGGGTGACGGCGAACGGCTGACGCTGCGTCACTCGAAGTAGCGCGGCACGTCCAGCGGGCCGCCGTGCGCGACGAACTCGTCGTGCACGGCGGTCCGCAGCGCGTCGTCGGTGAGGTACTCCAGGGCCGTGAGGGCCAGGCCGACGGCGCCGTCGAGGGCGGCGGGCACGGCCGCCGGGCCGCCGGCGGCGTCGGCGAACTCGGCGGTGTGCAGCGCCACGTCGGGGGCCGACACCTGGATCAGCGGGTGCATGCCGGGCAACCGGAACGACACGTTGCCGAAGTCGGTGGACGCCGCGAGCGTCTCGGAGACGACGCCGGGCGGCAGCGGGTCGCGGCCGCGCCGCCGCTGGGCGGCCACCCACCGCTCGGTGAGCGCCGCGTTCGTGCGCACGGGCAGGCTCGGCAGCGCGCCGTCGTCCCACGCGATCTCCACGTCGGTGCCGGTCATGAGCGCCGCGCCGCGCGCGACGTCGTCGAGCCGCGCCGACAGGTCGCGCAGGGTGTCCGGGTACTTCGACCGGGCGTAGAGCCGCATGACGGCGCGCTCGGTGATGATGCTGGGCCGGGTGCCGCCCTCGACGACCGTCGCGTGCACGCGGTCCACCGGCGGCAGCTGCTGCCGCAGGAGTCCGATGCCCTGGTAGGCGAGGTTCGCGGCGTCCAGCGCGTTGCGCCCCATGAACGGCTGGGCCGACGCGTGCGCGGGGCGGCCCGTGAACGTCCAGGTGAGCAGCCGCCGACCCAGCCACACCTGCTCGGCGACGTCCTGCCCGTACGGGTGCACCATGATCGCCGCGTCTACGTCGTCGAACGCCCCGGCGCGGGCCAGCACCTCCTTGCCGGAGTGCCCCTCCTCGGCGGGCGTGCCGAGCAGGACGACGCGGCCCGACGGCGCCGCGCTCGACGCCATCACCTCGCGCAGCGCCAGGAACGCGCCCACCCCGGCGGCGGCGATGACGTTGTGCCCGCAGGCGTGGCCGATGACGGGCAGCGCGTCGTACTCCGCGCAGATCGCGATCGTCGGCCCGTCACCATCGTCGTCGGCACGGCCCCGCAGCTCCGCCCGGAACGCCGTCGGCACGCCGTGCGCGCCGAGCTCGGCCGCGACGCCGTGCCGGGCCAGGACGTCCACCAGGAGGGCGGCGCTGCGGTGCTCCTCGAACGCCGGCTCCGGGTCGCCGTGCAGGCGCTCGACGACCTCGCGCAGGTCCGGCTCGAGCGCCTCGGCCGCGCTCTCGACCGCGTCCGCCACGGCGGCGGGCAGCAGCGAGGGCGCGACGTCGGCCGGCGGGGTCGCCCGCCGGCGTTCCTCGCTCTCGTGGACCAGGTGGTCGAGGTAGGCGGTGCTCGGGCGGGCAGGCTGCGTGGCGTTCGCGTCGGGCACGGTCATGTCAGGCATCGTAGGGAAGCCGGGCCGGCGGCCATGAGGAATCGTGCGAATCTCATGATGCGGACGAACCCGCCGATCTCTCGCCGTGGGTGCCCCGGGCCACTACGTTCGGGCGGACACGCCCGCGGCGGCGGGCCGACCCGGGGAGACCGCGTGACCAGCACCCTCGACACCCGATCCCGCACCGACCGGTTCCTGGCCGTGGTCGAACGGGTCGGCAACAAGCTGCCCGAGCCGTTCACGCTGTTCCTCGTCCTGTTCGGCGTCATCGCGCTGGCGTCCACGGGCATGGCCCTCGCCGGCGTGACTGTGCAGATGCCCGGCAGCGACGAGGTGGTCGAGGTCAAGGGACTGTTCACGGCCGAGGGGATGACCTGGCTCACCGAGAACCTCGGCGAGAACTTCCTCGGCTTCCCGCCACTGGTCACCGTGCTGCCGATCCTCATGGCCGTCGGCGTGGCGGAGAAGTCGGGGCTGCTCGGCGCGGCCGTGCGCTACGCGTTCGGCTCCGCGCCGCGGTGGGCGCTCGCGTACGCCGTCGGCTTCGTCGGCGTGATGGGCAGCATCATGTCCGACACCGCGTTCATCATCATCCCGCCGCTGGCGGCGATGGTCTTCCGCGCCGCCGGGCGGCACCCGGTCGCGGGCCTGCTCGGCGGGTTCGCCGCGGCCGGCGCGGGCTACTCCACGAACATCCTCGTCACCAGCCTCGACGCCCTCTTCGCGGGCATCACCAGCTCGGTCGCGCAGATCCTGCCGGACCCGGGCTCGCCCGTGAACCCGTTGTCGAACTGGTTCTTCAACGCCGTGTCGTCGATCGCGCTCGCCCTGCTCGCGGGCTTCCTCATCGACAGGGTGCTCGAGCCGCGCATCCGGCGGCAGGGTGTGCCCCTGGACCAGGTCGCCGACGACGACGACCCGCTCGCCGACACCTCCGCGGCCACGACGGCGGACGAGCGGCGCGGGCTGCGGAACGCGCTCCTCGTCGCGCTGGGCGTCGCCGCGGTGATGGTGGCGGCCGTGCTCGTGCCGGCGTCGCCGTGGCGCAACGAGGACGGCGGGTTCCTGCCCGAGTCGCCGCTGCTCAGCTCGATCGTCTTCATCGTCTTCACGATGTTCCTCGTGCCGGCGATCGTCTACGGCCGCGCGGTCGGGACGGTGCGACGCATCGAGGACGTGCCGATCATGTTCGGCCAGGCGCTGAAGGACATGATCGGGTTCGTCGTGCTGGCGTTCGTGCTCGGCCAGTTCATCGCGCTGTTCAACTGGTCCGGCGTCGGGCAGTGGATCGCGGTGTCCGGGGCCTCCGCGCTCGAGTCGATCGGCCTCACCGGCTACGGCGCGATCCTGGGCTTCCTCGTCGTCGCCTCGCTGCTCAACCTGTTCATCATCTCGGGCTCGGCGCTGTGGACGCTCATGGCCGCCGTCTTCGTGCCGATGTTCGCCCTCATCGGGTACGAGCCCGCGTTCGTGCAGGCCGCGTTCCGCGTGGGCGACTCCGCGACGCAGATCATCACGCCGCTCAACCCGTACATGATCGTGCTGCTCGCCTACCTGCGCCGGTGGGAGCCGAGCGCCGGGCTCGGCACCGTGATGGCGCGGCTGCTGCCGTTCACCGTCTGCTTCTGGCTGGTGTGGGCCGCCATCCTCACGGTGTTCTTCTTCCTCGACCTGCCCGTGGGCCCCGGCAACGGGATCTTCCTGGACGGCTGACGGGGCGTCCGGAACGGTTGCGCGAAGCCACGGCCCGGGTGACGGTGACAGCGTCAACCCGAGTCCGGACAGGAGCCGACGATGTCTCAGACCGGAAGGTCAGCCCGCCGTACCCTCGCCGCCGTCCTGGCGGCGGCCACCGCCACCCTGGGGGTGTCGGCCGCCGTGCCGACGACGGTGTCGTCCGCGCCGTCGCCGGCGTCGTCGGCGGAGGCGTCAGGCACCGGCACGACGGCGGGCCACGGGCGGGCCGTCGACCAGGTGGTGACGTGGGGCGCCAGCGCCGACCTCGTCGAGGGCACCCTCGAGGACCAGACCGTGCGCAACCTGGTGCACACCAGCATCGGCGGGCGGAACGTGCGGATCGAGCTGTCCAACGCGTTCGGCACCGCGCCCGTCACGTTCGACTCCGTGGCCGTCGGCCTGCAGGACTCCGGCGCGGAGGTCGTGGCGGGCAGCAACCACGAGGTCACGTTCGGCGGGAGCACGTCGGTCACCGTGCCGCCCGGCGCCCAGGTGCTCAGCGACCCCGTGGACTGGGAGGCGCCCGCCGACGCGACGCTCGCGGTGAGCGTCCACGCCGCGGGGGAGCAGTCGTCGGTGACCGGGCACAACCTGGCCATGCAGACGAACCACGTGGCCGACGGCGACCACGCCGCCGACGAGAGCGGCGGGGCGTTCACCACCACCCAGGAGCACTGGTCCTGGGTCAGCGGGGTCGTGGTGGACGCGCGCGAACGCGTGGACACGCTCGCCCTGCTCGGCGACTCGATCACGGACGGGCACAGCTCGACCGTCGGCGCGAACCACCGGTGGCCGGACCGCCTCGCCGACCGTCTCGCCGCCGCCCCGGGGCCCGACCGGTTCGGGGTGATGAACCAGGGGATCTCCGGCAACCGCGTGCTCGTGGACAGCATGGGGGTCAGCGCGCAGGCCCGGTTCGACCGCGACGTGCTCGCCAAGCCCGACGTCGAGACCGTCGTCGTGCTCGAGGGCATCAACGACATCGGCAACGGCGACGCGACGTCCGCCGCGCCCCTGATCGCCGCCTACCGGCAGCTCATCGCCCGGGCCCACGCGGCGGACGTCTGCGTTGTCGGCGCCACCCTCACCCCGTTCGAGGGCGCCTTCTACTACGACGAGGCGAAGGAGCAGGTGCGCCAGGACGTCAACGAGTGGATCCGCACCAGCGGCGAGTACGACGCCGTCGTGGACTTCGACGCCGTCGTCCGCGACCCCGACCGCCCCGGCTCGCTGCTGCCCGCGTACAACCCTGGCGACAACCTGCACCCCAACGACGCCGGCTACCAGGCGATGGCCGACGCCGTCGACCTCCGTTCCCTCGACTGCGACCGCTGAGCGCCGTCAGACGGACCGCGTGCGGCTGGGTCGCGACTCGTTCCACAGGCGGTCGAGGGCGGTGACGGCGTACGTGTAGCGCTCGCCGGGGATCGCCGTCGTGTCCGTGAAGCCCTGCAGCACCTGCCCGTCGGAGCGGACCGTGCCGAGCAGCTGCGTGGCGTCGTCCACGTCCACCCGCCGACCGGACGAGCGGTAGACCGCGAACGACGTCGCGCGGCGGCGGTGCGGGGACGCGTCGACCCAGCGCAGCGCCACGCCGTCGTCGCAGGGCTGGGCGTGCGTGAGCACCGGCTGCTGCACGCGCGTACCCGGCAGGTGCGGCATCGTCGGCACCAGCGCGGGGTGCGCGTAGTGGTCCGCCCGCACGCGTGACATGGAGCCCTGCGGGTCCTGCGGCACGTGCTTCGCGGAGAACCAGACGTTGCCGTGCACGGGCGTGCCCTGCTCGGTGACCTTCGCGCAGAACGTGAGATGGTTGCTCAGCTCCGCCGGGTCGGTGAAGACCCCCGACGTGACCTTGTAGAGGGCCTCCCCGATGTACAGGTGGGTGCCCGACTGCGCGGCCACGTCGGCCCACCACGGCACGAGCTTCGCGTAGTCCGCGACGGCGAGCCCGAGCTGCCAGTAGATCTGCGGGTTGATGTAGTCGAGCCAGCCCTCGAGCACCCACTTGCGGGTGTCGGCGAACTGCAGGTCGTAGCTCTGCGAGCCGCCGGTCTCCGATCCCCGCGGGTCGGTCGACGCGTTGCGCCAGATGCCGAACGGGCTGATGCCGAACTTGACCCACGGCTTGAGCTGCTTGATCCGCTCGGAGATCGTCTGCACGAACGTGTCGACGTTGTGCCGCCGCCAGTCCTCGATCGTCGCGAAGCCCGCGCCGTGCTCGGCGTACGTGGCGGCGTCGGGCAGGGTCTGGCCGGCCACGGGGTAGGGGTAGAAGTAGTCGTCGAAGTGCACGCCGTCGACGTCGTAGTGCTCCACGCTGTGCAGGATCGCCGCGTAGATGTGCTCGCGGGCCTCCGGCAGTCCCGGGTCGAAGTAGAGCTTGCCGCCGTACGGCCACACCCAGTCGGGGTGCTGCCGGGCCGGGTGCTCGGGCACGAGCTGCGCGGGGTCCGTCTGCATGGACACGCGGTACGGGTTGTACCAGGTGTGCAGCTCGAGGTTGCGGGCGTGCGTCTCTGCCACGACGAAGGCGAGCGGGTCGAAGCCCGGGTCGCCGCCCTGCGCGCCGGTGAGGTACTGCGACCAGGGCTCGTACGGGCTGGGCCAGAAGGCGTCCGCCGTCGGGCGGACCTGCACGAAGACGGCGTTGAGGTTCATGTCGGCCGCGACGTCGAGCCAGCGGACGTACTCGGCCCGCAGCTCGTCCGCGCTCAGGCCGGTGCGCGACGGCCAGTCGATGTTGACGACCGACGAGATCCACATCGCGCGCAGCTCGCGCTTGCGGGCCGTGGTGCCGGTGGACGTGTCGTCCGAGCCCGACGTCGTCGCGGCGGCGGGCGTCATCGAGCCGATCGTCACGGACAGCGCCGAGCCGGCGACCCCCGCCGTCGCGAGGGAGAGGAAGCCGCGGCGTCCGAGTGCCGGGTCGTTGGTTCGGTCGGTCGGAACGGGGTGCGTCATTGCAGACCTCCGGTGGTCAGGCGGTGGGTAAGGGAATTTCACGCTCACTGGTACCTGTGAAGACGAGTGTCGTGGATGCGGCCCCGCGCGCGCCACCCCGCGGCCTGTGCTTACCGTGCGGTCGGGCAACGAGGCCCCGGACCTTCCGACGCGGAGAGGGCACCACCATGCGCACCGTGCGACGCATCATCACGACCGGAATCACCATGGGGATCGCCACGGCCGTGGCGTTCACGACCGGGATCGTCGGGGCGGGGGCGGCGTCGGCCGCGGTCCGCCCGCTCCCGGACAAGAGCTACGGGCTCTCGTCGTACTACGGCCCGCGCTGCATGCCGATCCGAGGCGCGTCGACGTACCACCTGGGCCAGGACATGAGCGCCAAGAGGGGCACGCGGATCAGGGCGGTCGCGCCGGGCACCGTGGTCGCGGCCGGCGCGACGCCGGGCTTCGGCCAGGTCGTCGTGATCCGCACCCACGCGACCGAGGGCAAGGTCTACGCGGTCTACGGCCACGTCATCGACGGCAACCGGTACGTGAAGTACGGCAAGAAGGTGAAGCGCGGGCAGCACATCGCCGACGTCGGCAGCTCGGGCACGTCCACCGCCCCGCACCTGCACCTGGAGATCTGGAAGAACGCGTACAAAGGTTCCGGGAGCACCGCGGACCCGCTGTCGTGGATGAAGAGCCACGGCGCCGACCTCCGCGCCGGCGCCGCGTGGGCCAACGCGAGGGTCGTGCCGTCGTCATGCACGTACTTCACGACGACGCGGGTCAACCTCCGCTCCGGCCCCGGCACGAACTACCCCGTGCGCGCGACCGTCGGCGTGAACCTCAGGCTCACCGCCAAGCCGGGCGCCGGCTCCGGGGTCTGGCGCAAGGTGAACCGCAACGGCACCGTCGGCTGGATGCACGCGAACTACGTCTCGCCGTCCACGACGTCGCTCGGCACCCGGTACGTGCAGGTGAACGGGCTGCGGCTGCGGGCGCAGCCCAGCACGTCGTCGGCCGTCAAGGCGACCCTCGCCAAGGGCGCCGCGGTGGCCAAGATCCACGAGCCGAAGAACGGTTGGGTGAAGGTCAAGGCCGGGAGCAAGTACGGCTACGTGGCGGCGAAGTACCTCCGCAAGTCCCGTCCCTGACGGACCCCGCCGCCGTCCCCGCCGTCGTCAGAGCCGGTGGGGGTCGGTGGCGTTGAGGCGCGCGACCGTCGCGTCGTAGGTCCCAGACGTCTCGGCGAAGCGGAGGAACTTCACGCCCTCGACGAGGATCTCGCGGGCGTCGGGCCGGGCCGCGAGGAGCGCGACCACCTCGTCCGCGAACGCGTCCAGCGGCATGGCGATCGGGCTGTCCTCCTGCCCCGGCATGAGTGCCGTCCGGACAGCGGGCGGCACGATCTCGACCACCTGCACGCCCGCCGGCTCGAGCTGCAGGCGGATGCCCTCGCTGAGCCGGTGGATCGCCGCCTTGGTCGCGTTGTAGGTGGGGGTCGCGGCCAGCGGCACGTGCGCCAGCCCGGACGAGACGGTGACGAACGCGGCGCCCGCGCCCGACCCCGCACGGGCACGCAGGTGCGGCAGGAACGCGGCCGCCAGGCGGATCGGGCCGAGCAGGTTGGTCGTGACGGTGCGCTCGGCGGTGGCGAGGAAGTCGTCGGAGGTCCAGTCCTCGGCCTGCATGATGCCCGCCATCGCGACAACGGCGTTCAGCTCGGGGTGGCGCGCCAGCACGTCGCGGCGCGCCGCCTCGATGCTGTCCGGGTCGGCGGTGTCGATGCGGACGGCGTCGATCCCGGGGTGGGCGGCGACGATCTCGTCGAGCAGGGTGGAACGGCGGCCGCCGACGATCACGGTGCTGCCGCGGGCCTGGAGGCGGAGGGCGAGCGCGAGGCCGATGCCGCTGGTCGCGCCGGGGACGAAGACGGTGCTGCGGGTGAGGTCCATGCCGACCACCGTGCGCCGCTCCGACGCCGGGTGGGAGAGGAGCCGTCATCGGGGGACCGGCGGTCCCTGGCTGCGGCCTGGCCCGGCCGGCGTCGCCGGCGGACGATAGGCGCATGGACCGCCCCGCTCTCGCCGAGTTCCTGCGCCGCCGTCGCGAGGCGGTGCAGCCCGCCGACGTCGGCCTGCCCGCGGGGGCGCGACGTCGCACCGCGGGGCTGCGGCGCGAGGAGGTCGCGGCGCTCGCGGCCATGTCGGCCGACTACTACACGCGGCTGGAGCAGCAGCGCGGCCCGCAGCCCAGCGAGCAGATGCTCGCGTCGCTGGCGCGGGCGCTCCGGCTCACCGACGACGAACGCGACTACCTGTTCCGCGTGGCCGGCCGGGGCACGCCGGACCGGGTGACGATGTCGTCCCACGTCTCGCCCGCGCTGCTGCGCGTGCTCGACCGCCTGTCCGACACCCCGGCCCTCGTGCTGTCCGCGCTCGGCGAGACGCTCGTGGCCAACGACCTCGCCGTCGCGCTGCTGGGCGACCGGTCGGCGCTGACCGGCTGGGCGCGCAGCGACGTCTACCGCTGGTTCACCGACCCCGCCGAGCGGCTGCTGTACCCCGAGGACGACCGCGACCGGCAGGGTCGCTCGCTCGTGTCCACGCTCCGCGTGGCGCACGGGATGCTCGGTCCGCGCTCGCGCGCCGGAGAGCTGGTCCGCGAGCTGCGGGCGCGCAGCCCCGAGTTCGTCGAGCTGTGGGACCGGCACGAGGTGCACCAGCGGTTCGCCGACCACAAGACGATCGTGCACCCCCAGGTCGGCCCGATCGAGCTCGACTGTCAGGTGCTGTTCACCGAGGACCAGACCCAGGCGCTGCTCGTGCTCACCGCACCGCCCCGCTCCGAGGCGGAGGAGAAGCTCGCCCTGCTCGCCGTCGTCGGGCAGCAGGAGCTGGCGCGCTGACCCTGCCCGGGCGGGACCGGCGCGTCAGGCCAGGTAGTCCTCGACCAGCCGTGCGGCGATGCCCGTGTACGACGCGGGCGTGAGGTCCGCGAGGCGGGCGGCGACGTCGTCGGGCAGGCCGAGGCCGGCGACGAACTCGCGCATCCGCGCGGCGTCGACGCGCTGGCCGCGGGTGAGCTCCTTGAGCCGCTCGTACGGGTTCTCCATGCCCTCGACGCCCGCGACGGACGCGGCGCGCATCGCCGACTGGACGGGCTCGCCGAGCACCTCCCAGTTGGCGTCGAGGTCCTCGGCCATGAGCGCGGCGTTGACGTTGAGCGCCTTGAGGCCGCGGCAGACGTTGTCGATCGCGAGCAGCGAGTGGCCGAACGCGGGGCCGATGTTGCGCTGCGTGGTCGAGTCGGTGAGGTCGCGCTGCAGGCGGGAGGTGACGAGCGTGGCCGACAGCGTGTCGAGCAGCGAGCACGAGATCTCGAGATTCGCCTCGGCGTTCTCGAACCGGATCGGGTTGACCTTGTGCGGCATGGTCGAGCTGCCGGTGGCCCCCGCGACGGGGATCTGCGTGAAGAAGCCCAGCGAGATGTACGTCCACACGTCGGTCGCGAGGTTGTGCAGGATGCGGTTGAAGCGGGCGACGTCGGCGTAGACCTCGGCCTGCCAGTCGTGCGACTCGATCTGCGTGGTCAGGGGGTTCCAGACGAGGCCCAGGTGCTCGACGAACGCCTTCGACACGGCCGGCCAGTCGGCGCCCGGGACGGCGACGGTGTGCGCGCCGTAGGTGCCGGTGGCGCCGTTGAGCTTGCCCAGGTACTCCGCGCCCTCGATGCGGCGCAGCTGGCGGCGCAGGCGGTGCGCGAGGACGGCGAGCTCCTTGCCCATCGTCGTCGGCGTGGCCGGCTGCCCGTGCGTGCGGCTCAGCATCGGGACCTCGGCGTGCTCGCGCGCCATGTCCGCGAGCTGGTCGGTGAGCGCGGTGGCGGCGGGCAGCCACACGTCGCGAACGCCGCCCTGCACCATGAGCGCGTACGACAGGTTGTTGATGTCCTCGGACGTGCACGCGAAGTGCACCAGCTCGCTCGCGGCGGGGAGGCTGGTCTCGCCGAGGACCTCGGGCGCGGCGGCGATGCGGCGCTTGATGAAGTACTCCACGGCCTTGACGTCGTGCACCGTCTCGCGCTCGATGGCGCCGAGCTCGGCGATCTCGTCCGCGCCGAACGTGGCGGGGATCTGCCGCAGGTACGCGACCTCGGCGTCGGTCAGCGTGGGGGCGCCGGGCACGACGGCGCCCGGCGTCTCGGCCGTGCCGTTGCACAGCGTGACCAGCCACTCCACCTCGACGTGGATGCGCGCCCGGTTGAGGGCCGCCTCGCTGAGGTGGTCCACCAGCGGCGCGACGGCGCCACGGTAGCGGCCGTCGAGCGGCCCGAGGGCGATCGGCGGGGTGACGTCCGCGAGGTTCACGCGGGACTGGACGGCTGTGGACTCGGTCGGCGAGGTCTGCGGCGCGGGGGAGGTCACGGCCCACATTCTCCCACGCGCCCCGCGCCGTCCGCGGCCGACCGTTGTGGGTGGGATCGTGGCCCGTTCTCGGGCGAGAAGTGGGCCACGATCCCACCCACAACGGTCGGGGGTCAGCCGAGGAGCGGGTAGTTCCCCCGGATCGTGCCCCGCGGGTCGCGGGCGCGCTTGAGGTCGCGCAGGCGGGCGAGGGCGTCGTCGTCGTACGCGGCCGCGACGCTCTCACCCGGGGCGAGGAACGTGGCGGGCTTGCGCCGCGTGGCCGCCCGGCCCAGGTCGGCCGGCAGCGTCTCGAGCCGCTGCCCGACGGCGGCCGACAGCTCGGGCGAGAACGCCAGGCCGAACGCGTACAGCAGGTACGGCTCGGTGATCGCGCCCAGCGCCCCCGCGCGGTCCCCCGGCGAGGCGAGGGCGCCGCCCAGGTGCCGCAGCTGGACGGTCAGCAGCGGCGCGACCGACGTCGTGAACAGGCGCTCCACGTGGTCGTCGATGCCGCGCAACAGCTCGCTGCGGCCCTTCCCCGCGGCGGGGTCCGTCGGGTCGGCGGTGATGTCGCCGACGTCGGCCGCGGCGAGCGGGCCGATCGCGGCGTCGACGCCCGGCCCGAGGACGTCGGGGACGGCGGCGAACGGCGCGAGCAGCGCGCGCGCCGACGCGGCGTCGCCCAGGAACGCCGCGTGCACGACGACGACGGCCGGGGCGCCGGGCGCCTCCACCCGGGACAGCCACACGCTGAGCTCGGGCGGGGCCGTCGCGGTGACCTCCCGGAAGACCGCGAGCAGGTCCGCGGCGCGCGCGGCCGGCCAGGCGACCTTGCCGCCCGAGAACGCGGGCAGCTCGACCAGGTCGATCTCCATCGCGGTCACGAGGGCCAGGTCGCCACCCCCGCCGCGCAGCGCCCAGAACAGCTCGGGGTCGGAGGCGGCGGTGACGGTGACCTGCTCGCCGGCGGGGGTGACGACGTCGAACGACCGCACGTGGTCGGCCGCCAGCCCGTGCGCACGGCTGAACCAGCCCAGCCCGCCGCCGAGGGTGTAGCCGACGGCGCCGACGCCGGGCGCGCTGCCGAGCAGGGTCGTGAGGCCGTGCGGCGCGGCGGCGGCCTGCACCGCGCCCCACGACGCCCCGGCGCCGACGCGGGCGGTGCGGCGCGCCGCGTCCACCTCGACGGCGTCGAGCGCTCCGGTGCGCAGCAGGACGGTGCCCGCCACGTCGCCCGAGGCACCGTGGCCCGTGGACTGGGCGGCGACCGTCAGGCCGGCGTCGCGCGCGTGCCGCACGGTGGCGGCGACGTCGTCGGCGTCCGCGGCCTCGACGACGGCCGCGACGGGCTGCCGGACGGCGAGGTTCCAGGGGGTCGCGGCGGCGTCGAACGCGTCGTCGCCGGGCAGGAGCACCCGCCCGCGCAGCTCGCGGGCGAGCGCCTGGGAGAAGGTGTCGGTCGAGGTCAGGGAGGTCATGCGGGCTCCTGGTCCGTCGGGCCGGTGTCGCACCCCCGTGGTGGGGTGGGCCCCGGCAGCGTGTGCTGTCACCCCTCTGACACGGCCCGACGAAGGAGTGTGACCGGTGAGCACGGAGCAGTTCACGGCGGACCAGTTCGAGACGTTCCGGCCCCACCTGCGCGCAGTCGCGTACCGGGTGCTGGGCTCCACCGCCGACGCCGAGGACGCCGTGCAGGACGCGTGGGTGCGCGCGCACGCCGCCGGTGCGGCGGGGGTGGAGAACCTCGGCGGCTGGCTCACGACGATCGTCGGACGGGTGGCGCTCAACCTGCTGCGCTCCCGGGGGACGCGCCGGGAGACGACGTGGGAGGGGCCCGCGGGGGACGGGCGCCTGCCGGACCTGCTCGTCACGCCGCTCGACGAGCCGGACGACCCCGAACGCCGGGCGGTCGAGCAGGACGAGGTCGGCGCCGCGCTGATGGTCGTGCTGGACACCCTCGCCCCGGCCGAGCGGGTCGCGTTCGTGCTGCACGACCAGTTCGCGGTCCCCTTCGAGGAGATCGCGCCGCTCGTGGACCGGTCGCTGCCGGCCACGCGCCAGCTCGCCAGCCGGGCGCGGCGCAAGGTGCGCGACGCCGTGCCCGCGCAGGACGACGTCGCGCGGCGGCGGGAGATCGTGGCCGCGTACCTCGCGGCGTCGCAGGCGGGCGACTTCGACGGCCTCGTGGCGCTGCTCGACCCCGAGGTCGTGGTGCGCCTCGACCCCGGGCCGGGGGAGCTGTCCCGCGTGCTGCGGGGCGCGCAGGCCGTGGCCGAGCAGGCGCGCCTGCACTTCGGCACGGCGCGCTTTTCGCGGCTCGCGCTCGTGGGCGGATCGCCCGGCCTCGTCACCGTGCTCGCGGACGGGACCGTCTACTCGGTGCTCGCGTTCACGGTGCGCGACGGCCGGGTGGTCGGCATCGACATCCTGTCGGACGCCGAGCGGCTCGTCGGGGTGCTGCCCCGGTAGTGGACGTCGGTGCGGTGTCGTGCTGTCCGGAGCCTGTCCCCAGCGCGGCGCCGTCCACAGGAGCCGGGGCGGGCGGGGCGTGGCGGCGAGGACGCGGCCTAGCGTCGCGGGCATGACCTCACCGGCCCCGCCCTTCTCGTCCGCGGCACCCGACCCGAGCGTCGCGCGCGACGCCGTCCTCGCGGCGCACCGCGACGTCGTCGACGCCACCGCGACCGCCCGGCGCAGCCTCGCCGTCGCGTGGGAGTCGACGGCGGCGGACCGGTTCCGCGACGAGGTCACCGCCCTGCTGACCGACCTCGACGCCGACCTGCGGCTCCTCGAGGAAGCCGCGGCGGTGCTGGCCCGGTGACGCGCGGGCTGCCTCCCGAGGAGACCCTGGACGTCGTGGGCGGCCGGGGCGTCTCCCGCGTCGACGCGGAGGCCGTGCAGGGCGCGGCCATGCTGCTCGAGGCCGCGGCGGGCCGGCTGCGGCAGGCCTTCCACCGCTGCCTCGGCGGCGCGGGGAGGCTGCGGGGCGCGGTGTGGGCGCCCGACCCGGTGACACCGCCGACGATGCCGCCGACCCTGCCGCTGCCCGGCGCCACGGGGAGCGCGGTCGCGGCCGCCGTGCAGCGGGAGGCGGCGGCCCGGTTGGACGAGGCGAGCGCCCGGCTGCGGGCGCGATCCTCGGAGGCGGAGCGGTGCGCCCGCCGCCTGCGGTTCGCGGCCGGCCTGTACCGGGAGGCGGAGAGCGCGGCGCAGCGCGTCACCGACGGGGCGGTCACGCTCGTGGCAGCCGGGGCGGGGGCGCTGCTCGGGCTCGCCACGCTGCCGGTGCGCACGCTCACGACCGTGGCCGACGGGCTGCGGGGTGCGCTCGTGCCCGGAGGGTCGCCCCCGCCCGGCACGACGGTGGGCGCGCCACCGGCGTCACGACCGCCCGCGCCGCCCACGACCCCCGTGACCGTGGGACCCGACGGGGGCCTGGCGAGCCTCTGGCGGGTCCTCGCGCCGCTGACCGACGAGGCGGTCTCAGGGCTCGCGACGGGGCTGAGCGCCAGCCGGCCGTTGTCCTGGCAGGACCTGCGACGGGGGATCGAGGAGGGCCCGGCCGCCGCGCTGGACCCCGTGACGCGCGGCGCGGCAACGCTGTCCGACGTCGTCGCCTCCCTGCTGCCCGACGCGGTGCCCCGGGTGGTCGCCCTGACCGACGCCGACCTCGCCGGCCCGCGACCCGCGTGGGCCGACCGGCCGGCGGGCTCCGTCACGGAGGCCCTCGCCCGCACGGCGGACCTCTACCCCCACGGCAGCGGCGTCGTCGACCGGGTCTCGGCCGGCGTCCCGCCGGGCACGCTCGCGGTGGAGCAGGTCGTGCACGGCGACGGCACGACGTCGTGGACCGTGCTGATCCCCGGGACGCAGCAGTTCCTGTCGCCCTCGAACCCGTTCGACGCGGCGACCGACCTGAGCCTCATGGCGCACGAGGCGGCCGACGTGTCCGTGGCCGTGGAGCAGGCCCTCGACGCGGCGGGAGCCGCCCCGGACGAGCCGGTGGTGCTGGTGGGCCACAGCCTCGGCGGGATCTCCGCGGCGGCGCTGGCGGCGTCCCCGGCGTTCCGGGCGCGGCACCCCGTCGGCGGGGTGGTGACCGCGGGGGCCCCGACCGCGACGTTCGCCCTCCCGGCGGGGGTGCCCGTGCTGCACGTGGAGAACGAGGAGGGGCTGGTCGCGAACGTGGACGGCCGGTCGCGCGAGGAGGGCCCGGCCACGGTGGACCGGGTCACGGTGGGTCGACGGCTCCTGGACTCGACCGACCCGGCCGACGTCGCCGCCGCCGGCAGCATCTCCCTCGCGCACGCCATGCCCACGCACCTGCGCACGCTGGCGGCCGCGCAGCGGTCCGGGAACGTGCAGGTGGCGGGGGTGACGGCGCGGCTGGAGCGGCTGCTCGGCGGCACCCGCGCACGCACGCGGTTCTTCACGGCGCGTCGCGTGGACCCGACGCCGCCTCTCGTCCTGGCGCCCGGGACGACGCCGCCCCCGCCGGGGAACCCGACGGGGGCGGTGCTGCACTGAGCGTGTCGTGCGGCGGAAGGCGGGCGCGTCAGCCCTTCTTCGGCGCGAACGCGCCGATGATCGCCTGCAGCACGGCGAGGATGAGGGCGATCCAGACGAACCACCAGAAGCCGCCGCTGACCTCGATGCCCCAGTCCCCGAACCATCCCTGGTCGGTGATCCAGGTGGTGAGCCAGAGCACGAAGGCGTTGATGACCAGGTAGAAGAGGCCCAGCGTGAGGATGAGCAGCGGGATCGAGATGATGCTGACGATCGGCTTCACGAAGCTGCTGATGATGGTGAACACCAGTGCCACGCCGAGCACCGCCAGGATGTACTCGAGCACGTTGTCGCCGTCGTACGGGGGCAGGATCTCGAGGTTGGTGAAGATCAGGTCGCTCAGCCACAGCGCCACGGCCGTGACGAGGGTGCGGACGATGAAGTTCATCCCGCCATCGTGGCACGTCAGCGCCCGCCACGGTGGGAGGGAACGGCGCAGGTGGCATCCTTGGGCGCTGTGACCACCCCCGCTGACCCCGTCCCCGCCTCCGTCGTCCCCCTGCGCGCCGCCGTCGCCGCGCTGCCCGCGTACGTGCCGGGCGCGCGGCCTGCCGAGGGCGCGAAGCTGTGGAAGCTGTCGTCGAACGAGAACCCGTACCCGCCGCTGCCGTCCGTCCTCGAGGCGATCACCCGCGCGGCGGAGGAGACCAACCGCTACCCCGACATGTACGCGGCGGAGCTGGTCGAGGCGCTCGCGGCGCACGTCGGCGTCCCGGCCGACCAGGTCGTGGTGGGCAACGGCTCGGTGGCGGTGCTCGGGCACGTGCTGCAGGCCGTCGTCGAGCACGGCGACGAGGTCGTGTTCCCGTGGCGCTCGTTCGAGGCCTACCCGATCGCGGTCGCCGTCGCGGGCGGCACCGCCGTGACGGTGCCGGTGCGCGCCGACGGCCGGCTCGACCTGCCGGCCATGGCCGCCGCCGTCACGCCCCGCACGCGCGTCGTCATGGTCTGCACGCCGAACAACCCGACCGGCCCGGTGGTGCACGCGGACGAGCTCGAGGACCTCCTCGCCGCCGTGCCGCGCGACGTGCTGGTCATCGTGGACGAGGCGTACCTGGAGTTCGTGCGCGACCCGCAGGCGCCCGAGGGCGTCGACCTGCTGCGCCGGCACCCGAACGTCGTCCTGCTGCGCACGTTGTCCAAGGCGTACGGGCTGGCGGGCCTGCGCGTCGGGTACGCCGTCGCGGAGCCGCGCCTCGCCGCCGGCATCCGCGCGGTGTCGACGCCGTTCGGCGTGAACCACATCGCCCAGCGCGCGGCGCTGGCCTCGCTCGAGCCCGTGGCGCAGGACGAGCTGCGCCAGCGCGTGGAGGCCCTGGTCGCCGAGCGCGAGCGCGTCGTGGCCGCCCTGCGCGAGCAGGGCTGGGACCTGCCCGAGACGCACGCCAACTTCGTGTGGTTCCCGCTCGGCGAGGACACCCTGGCGCGCGCCGCCGAGGCGACCGCCGCCGGCGTCCTCGTGCGCCCCTTCGCCGGCGACGGCCTGCGCGTCAGCATCGGCGAGGTCGAGGCGAACGACGCCTTCCTCGCCGTCGCCGCCACCTGGCGCTGACCCCGAAACGTTGTGGGTGTGATCGTGGCCCTGTTTCGTCTCGAAAC
>NZ_JBHVBO010000021.1:0-42467 GCF_042668085.1 Isoptericola sp. NPDC057391
GGCCGGACCGCTGGCCCAAGCTGCTCTGCGCGAATCAACGGCAGACGGCTGTCGTTGTCGAGGGGCAGCGGGGCGGCGTTCCCCAAGCCTCGGATGTGTATAAGAGACAGGTCCTGCTCCGGCGAGCCCAGCCCGTGCGGACCCGTCACGCGCCCGCCCGGGCCGCGCGCACGCCCTCGGCCACGCTGGCCAGCGCGGCCGGGAGCGCGGACGCGTCGGTGCCCCCGCCCTGGGCCAGGTCGGGCTTGCCGCCGCCCCCGCCGCCGAGGGTCTTCGCCGCGGCCTTGACGAAGTCGCCCGCCCGCAGGCCCGCGTCGCGGGCGCCGGCGTTGGTGGCCACGACCACCAGGGGCCGCCCGCCCGCCACGCCGCCGACGGCGACGAGCGTCGCCTCGGCGTCGCCCAGGCGGCCGCGCACGTCGAGCGCCAGCGCGCGCAGGTCGTCCGCCGAGGCCACCTCGCCGGCGTCGTGCGCCACGACGCGGGTGTCGCCGACGCGCTCCGCCTGCGCGGCGAGCGTGCCCGCCGCGGCGAGGATCCGCTCCTGGCGCATCCCGGCGAGCTCCTTCTCCGTCTCCTTGAGCCGGGTCAGGAGCGAGCCGACGCGGTCGGCGAGCTCGTCGGGGCGCGCGCCCAGCAGGCCGGTGAGCTGGCCCACCAGGGCGTGCTCCTTCGCCTGGAAGCCGTACGCGCCGTCGCCCACCAGGGCGTCCACGCGGCGCACGCCGGAGCCGATCGACGCCTCGCCGAGCAGCGCGACGCGGCCCACCTCGCCGGTGGCCTTGACGTGGGTGCCGCCGCACAGCTCGCGCGACCAGTCGCCGCCGATCGAGACCACGCGCACGGTGTCGCCGTACTTCTCGCCGAACAGCGCCATGGCGCCCAGCTCGCGGGCGCGGGCGATCGGCATGGTCGCGTCGGTCACCTCGAGGTTCTCGGTCAGGCGCGAGTTCACGCGCTCCTCGATCTCGCCGAGCGCCTCCCCCGGCACCGGGGTGGGCGAGCGGAAGTCGAAGCGCACGCGGCTCGGGGCGTTCTCCGACCCGGCCTGGGTGCGGTCCGGCCCGACCATCTCGTGCAGCGCCTTGTGGATCATGTGCGTGGCCGAGTGGGCGCGGCTGATCGCGACGCGGCGCGCGACGTCGATCGTCGCGGTGCCGGGGTCGCCCAGCGCCATCGTGCCCTCGACCAGGCGGCCGCGGTGGACGGACAGGCCCTTGACCGGGCGCTGCACGTCGTCGACCTCGACGGTCGCCCCGCCGTCGAGCACGATCGTGCCCTGGTCGGCGAGCTGACCGCCGGCCTCGGCGTAGAACGGCGTGCGGTCCAGGACGACCTCGACGTCGGCGGGCGCGCTCGCCGCGGGGGCGGGCACGCCGTCGACCAGCAGGCCGACCACCGTCACCGCGGACTCCGTGTCCGTGTAACCGAGGAACTCGACGGGCGCGGCGAGCTCCTTGTTCAGGGTCTCGTACGAGCGCAGGTCGGCGTGGCCCGTCTTCTTCGCGAGCGCGTCGGCGCGGGCGCGCTGCTTCTGCTCCGCCATGAGGTCGCGGAACGCCTTCTCGTCCACCTGGACGCCCTGCTCGGCGGCCATCTCGAGGGTGAGGTCGATCGGGAAGCCATACGTGTCGTGCAGCTGGAACGCCTCCGCGCCGCCGAGCACCGGGGTCGCGCCGTCCGCGGACCGCTTGGCGCGGCCCACGGCCGTGTCGAGGATGGTCGTGCCCTGCGCGAGCGTGCGGCGGAACGCGTCCTCCTCGGCGTACGCGACGTCGCTGATGCGGCCGAAGTCGGCCTCCAGCTCCGGGTAGGACGCCTTCATCGCGTCCTTCGACACCGGCAGCAGCGAGGGCAGCGCGACCTCGTCGACGCCCAGCAGGCGCACCGCGCGCACGGCGCGGCGCACGAGGCGGCGCAGCACGTAGCCGCGGCCCTCGTTCGACGGGCGCACGCCGTCGCCGATGACCATGAGCGACGACCGGACGTGATCGGCGACCACGCGCATGCGCACGTCGTCCTCGGCGTCGGCGCCGTAGCGCTTGCCGGTGAGCTCCTCCACGCGCGCGATGACGGGGTACACCTCGTCGATCTCGTAGAGGTTCTCCTTGCCCTGCAGCAGGTAGGCGATGCGCTCCAGGCCGGCACCGGTGTCGATGCTCTTGTGCTCGAGCTCGCCCAGCAACGGGTAGTTCTTGCCCTGGCCCTCGCCGCGCACGAACTGGTCGAAGACGAGGTTCCAGATCTCGAGGTAGCGGTCGCCGCCCGGGTCGACCGTGCCGCCGACGGCGTCCGGGCCGTAGGCCGGGCCGCGGTCGTAGTGCCACTCGGCGCACGGGCCGGCGGGGCCGGGCTGGCCCGTGTCCCAGAAGTTCTCCTCGCGGGGCAGGCGCACCACGTGCTTCGGGTCGAGCCCGACCCCCTTCGTGAGGGCGTCGAAGGCCTCGGCGTCCTCCTCCCAGATGGTCACCCAGAGGCGGTCGCCGTCGAGGCCGTAGCCGCCCCGGCCCTGCTCGGTCGTGAGGAGCTCCCACGCGAAGTCGATCGCCTCGCGCTTGAAGTAGTCCCCGAACGAGAAGTTGCCGTTCATCTGGAAGAACGTGCCGTGCCGCGTGGTGCGGCCCACGTTCTCGATGTCGTTGGTGCGGATGCACTTCTGCACGCTCGCGACCCGCGGCCACGGCGCGGGCTCCGTACCGAGGATGTACGGGATGAAGGGCACCATGCCGGCGATCGTGAACAGGATCGACGGGTCCGGCGAGACCAGGGGGGCGCTCGGGACGATCGCGTGGTCCTTCGACTCGAAGTAGTCGAGCCAACGCTTGCGGATCTCGGCGGTGCGCATGGTGTCCTTCAGTGATGTCGGGGTCGATGTCAGGCCGGTGTCGAGGCCGACGTCGAGCCGGTACGGCTGGTGACGGGCGGGTGGGCCGCCCGCCGTGGCGGCGGCCGTCCCCTATTCTCGCGCCCGCCGGGGGATGGTCGGAACGGGATTTCGCAGAGCGAGGATCAGAACGAGTAGCCGAGGTCCGCCTCGTCGGCGGCGATCTCGGCCTCCGGGTCCGGGCGCCGCTCGGGCGCCGAGGCCGCGTGCCGGGCTCGCCCGGGACCGCCGCGCAGGTCGGCGGGGCGCAGCCCGCTCGCGCGGACGTCGTCCGGGTCCGGCTGCCCCTCGGCCAGCAGCGCGGCCGTGAGCTCGGCCTCGCGGGCGCTGCGCGCCTGCGAGAACTCGCGCCGGAACGTGGCGACGAACGTCTCCGCCCGTCGTCCGGCGTCCTGCGCCGCGCGCTCCGCCCGGTCGACCACGGCCTCGGGCGCGTACTGCGCCACGATCCGGCGGCCCCGCTGGACGACGACCACCGTCACCACGACGCCGACGCCGACCCAGAACAGCCGGCGCATCAGCGGCCGGCCTTCGGCTCGTCGCCGCCGGCGCGCGACGCCCGCGCGAACGCCTGGCGCACGCCGTAGGAGAAGGCCGCGACCTTCACGAGGGGGCGGCCGAGCGTCGAGGCGTACAGGCCGGCCAGCGCCGACACGTTCTCGCTCACCTGGGCCGCCGACGTCGTGATCGTGTCGACCTTGACCAGCTGGTCGTTGGTGGAGGCCACCGTGGTGGCCGCCTCGTCGAGGATCGGCACCGAGTGCTCCGTGACCTCGCGGATGGAGCGCGTCGCCTCGTCGAGCACGCGGCCCAGCTTCACGAGCGGGATCGCGAGCAGCCCCACGAGCAGCACGAACGCGACGGCCGCGATGAGCCCGGCCACGTCACCCATCGACATCAGATCTCTCCTCGCACAGGCGTCAGACGGTCGGTCGTCACCCTATCCCGGGTGACCCCCTGCGAACGGCGGACGCCCCGCCCCCCGCGACGGCGGGTGACGGGGCGTCCAGGTGCTGCGGACTCGTCCGCGGCGGTGCGCTCGATCAGCGCGCGTAGAACTCGACCACGAGCTGCACCTCGCAGGTCACGGGGACCTCGGCGCGCTTCGGCTTGCGGGTCAGCGTGGCCGACAGCTTCTCGAGGTTCACGTCGAGGTAGCCCGGCACGGCCGGCAGCACGTCGCGGTGCGCGCCGGCGGCGGCGACCTGGAACGGCGTGGTGGTCTGCGACTTCGGCTTGACCTGGATGGTCTGGCCCGGCTTCACGCGGAACGAGGGACGGTCGACGATCTTGCCGTCCACCAGGATGTGACGGTGCGTCACGGCCTGGCGGGCCTGCAGGATGGTGCGGCCGAAGCCGGCGCGCAGCACGAGCGCGTCGAGGCGCGTCTCGAGGTCCTCGACCATGACCTCACCGGTCAGGCCCGGGTGCTTGCGGGCGTTCTCGTAGACCTTGAGGAGCTGCTTCTCGCGGAGGGCGTACTGGGCGCGCAGACGCTGCTTCTCGCGGAGACGGACCGCGTAGTCCGACTCGGTGCGGCGGCGGGCGCGGCCGTGCTCACCCGGGGGGTACGGGCGCTTCTCGAAGTGGCGGACGGCCTTCGGGGTCAGCGCGAGGCCGAGCTTGCGGCTCAGGCGGACCTGGCGGCGCGACTTGGTGACAGCGGTCACTGGTTGCTTCCTGTCCTGTGGTGATGGATGAGGTCACACCCGACGTCCGCCCCGTGCGGGGAGGTTCGGGTGCGGGACCAGCCGATGGAGCTCCCGCGCGGGGCGGGTGCTCGCGGGGCCGAGGTCCCAGGCGGTCGCCGGAAACGGCAACCGCAGCATCCTACCGCATCCCGGGGTCCGACCTTGCCCCCGCGCCCGCCGACGAGCCCGGGCGCGTCAGGCGCCGTCGAGGATCTGCCGGATCCGCGCGACCCGGTCGGTGACCTGCTTCTCGAAGCCACGGTCGCTCGGGTCGTAGTAGCGACGCCCGGCGAGCTCGTCGGGCAGGTACTGCTGCGCCGCGATGGCGTGCGGCGCGTCGTGCGCGTACCGGTAGCCCTTGCCGTGGCCGAGCCCCTCGGCGCCCGCGTAGTGCGCGTCGCGCAGGTGCGGCGGCACCACGCCCACCCTGCCCGCGCGCACGTCCGCCAGGGCCGCGTCGATCCCCTGGTACGCCCGGTTCGACTTCGGCGCGGTCGCCAGGTGCACGACCGCCTCCGCGAGGACGATCCGCCCCTCGGGCATCCCGATGAGCTGGACGGCCTGCGCGGCCGCCACGGCGGTCTGCAGGGCGGACGGGTCGGCCATGCCGACGTCCTCCGCCGCGGAGATCACCAGGCGCCGGGCGATGAACCGCGGGTCCTCGCCCGCGGCCACCATGCGGGCCAGGTAGTGCAGCGCGGCGTCCACGTCCGAGCCCCGGATCGACTTGATGAACGCGGAGACGACGTCGTAGTGCTGGTCGCCGTCGCGGTCGTACCGCACGGCGGCGACGTCGACGGCGCGCTCGACGGTGTCGAGGTCGACGGCGACCGGGTCCCCGGGGTCGCGACCGGGCGCGGCGTCGGCGAGGGCCGCCCCCGCGGCCGCCTCCAGGATGGTGAGCGCCTTGCGCGCGTCCCCGCCGGCCATGCGCACGAGCTGGTCCTCGGCGTCGTCCGCCAGCTCGACGGCGCCGTCCAGGCCGCGCCCGTCCGCGACGGCGCGACGCACGAGCGCGCGGACGTCGTCGGAGGTGAGCGGCTTGAGCGTGAGGAGCAGGGAGCGGCTCAGCAGCGGGGAGTTGACCGAGAACGACGGGTTCTCGGTGGTGGCGGCCACGAGCGTCACCCAGCGGTTCTCCACGCTCGGCAGCAGCGCGTCCTGCTGGGTCTTGGAGAAGCGGTGCACCTCGTCGATGAAGAGGACGGTCTCCTCGCCGCCGGTGGCGAGGCGCCGCCGGGCGTCCTCCACGACCTGGCGCACCTCCTTGACGCCGGCGGTGACCGCGGAGAGCTCGACGAACCGCCGCCCGGAGACCGTCGCGACCAGGTACGCGAGCGTCGTCTTGCCCACGCCGGGCGGCCCCCACAGGATCACGGACCCCGGCGCCGCCCGGCGGGCCGACTCGTCGTCCGGCTCCACCAGCCGCCGCAGCGGCGAGCCGGGCACGAGCAGGTGCGACTGGCCCGCGACCTCGTCGAGGGCGGCCGGGCGCATGCGCACGGCGAGCGGGGCGCTCGGGCCGGTGCGGCCGGTCGCCGGCGTGCCGCGGGTGCCGGTGAGCGCGGCGTCGAACAGGTCCATGGACCTCAGCCTACGGAGCGCCACCCACGCGCCGGGCGCCGGGGCCGCCCCGCCGCTGTGACGTCACTCGCCCTAGGGTGGCCGCATGGACGCCGACGTCGTGGTGGTCGGGGCCGGGCCCACGGGCCTTCTCCTCGCCGGGGACCTGGCCGGGGCGGGCGTGCGGGTCGTCGTGGTCGAGAAGCGCCCCGCAGGCCTCAGCAACCTCACCCGCGCGTTCGCCGTGCACGCCCGCAGCCTCGAGGTGCTCGACGCGCGGGGGCTCGCCGACGAGCTCCTGGAGACCGGGCGCCGGGTCCGGCGGATCCGCGTGCTCGGCCGGGTGGACGTGCGCCTCGATGCGCTGCCCGGCCGGTTCCCGTTCGTGCTCGTCACGCCGCAGTACGAGGTGGAGCGCCTCCTGCGCCGTCGGGCCGAGGACGCCGGCGCGGTGTTCCGGCACGGGCTGCGCGTCACGGACGTGGCCCAGGACGACGACGGCGCCACGGTGGTGACGGTCGACGAGGCGTCCGGCGACGGCGCGGAGAGCGTGCAGGTCCGGGCCCCGTGGGTGGTCGGCGCCGACGGCGTGCGCTCGACGGTACGGCGGGCCACCGGTCTGCCGTTCCCCGGCGAGACGGTCATCCGCGCCATGGTGCTCGCGGACGTCCGCCTGACCCGCCCGCCCGAGGACGCGCTCACCGTCGCGTCCGCGGGCGGGGCCCTGGGCTTCCTCGCCCCGTTCGGTAGCGACTGGTACCGCTTCATCGGCTGGGACGAGGCGCTCGACCCGGGCCACGACGGGCCCGTGGACCTCGACGAGGTCCGCGCCCTCGCGCGGGCGACGCTCGGCGACGACCACGGCATGGCCGAGCTGCGGTTCGCCACCCGGTTCGCGGCCGACGAGCGTCAGGCGCCCCGGTACCGCGCCGGACGCCTGCTGCTCGCGGGAGACGCCGCGCACGCGCACAGCCCGGCCGGCGGGCTCGGCATGAACACGGGCCTGCAGGACGCCGCGAACCTGTCGTGGCGCCTCGCGGCGGTGGTGCGCGGCGCCGACGACCCACTGCTGGACGGGTACTCGGCGGAGCGCCACCCCGTCGGCGCCCAGGTGCTGCGCACCAGCGGCACGATGCTCCGGCTCGCCACGAGCCGGGGCCGCGGTGCCGCCGTCCTGCGCGCAGCCGGGGCCACGGTCCTGGGCCGGGCCGCTGCCGCGCGCAGGCGGGCCGCCGCCACCGTCTCGGCCCTGGGCGTGCGCTACCCCGCGCCGCCCGGAGCGCACCCCGCCGCCGGGCGCCGCGTGCCGGACCTGCCGCTGGTGCCCGGCCCGTCGGGGTCGCGCCTCGCCGAGGCGCTGCGCGCGGGGCGCTTCGTGCTCGTCGCGCCGCGGGCCGGTCGCCCGCAGGACGTGCCCGGCGCCCCCGGGGAGCTCGATGCCCGCGAGCGGGTCGTCGTGCACCGCGCCGACGGCCACGACGCGACCCTGCTGGTGCGTCCGGACGGCTATCTCGCCGACGCGCGGCTGCCCGGGTCGCCGTCGCCGGGGAGCCCGTCGAGCAGCGCGCGACGCAGGTCGTCGGGCAGGTCGGGCGGGACGTCCGGGGGCACGGCGAGGGCGAGCAGCGCCCGGGAGTAGTAGTTCCGCAGCGCCGCGGCGAGGACGACGTCGACCACCTGCCGGTCGGTGAGGCCCGCGGCACGCAGCCGCTCCGTGTCCGCCTCGGCGATCGAGGCCGCGTCGGTGCTCAGCCGCGCCGCGAGGTCCATGGCCGCGACCTCGGACCCGCTCAGGCCCGCGTCGTGGTGGTCGCGGGCGATCCTGGCCAGCTGCGCGTCGTCGAACAGCGCGCGGCTGCGCCGGCCGTGCGCCAGGAGGCAGGCCTCGGAGCGCAGCGCCTTGGCCGCGGCCAGCGTGACGAGCTCGTACAGGCGCGGCCCGAGGCCGTCCGCGATCGACCCTGCCAGCTGCTCGAAGGCGCGCAGCGCGCCCGGGTCGGTCGCCATGACGCGCGTGTGGCTGGGCACGTAGCCGAGCGACGCGACGTCCTCCGCGTAGATCGCGCCGACCTCGCCGGCCGCGTCGGCCGGCTCCACCGTCCTGATGATCGTCATCGTCGGCCCCCGGTCCGGGTAGCCCCCTGCCCTGCCATGGTCCCCCGGCCGCCGCTCCGTCGCCCGGCCCTCGCCGGGTGAACCGTGGTCAGTGGCGTGGTCAGTGGCGTGGTCAGTGGCGTGGTCAGTGGCGTGGTCAGTGGCGTGGTCAGGACCGTGGTCAGGACCGTGGTCAGGAGCGCCAGCTCTCGAACCGCTGCGCGACGGCGTAGCCCAGGCGCAGGTAGACGCGGCGGGCGGCAGCGTTGTCGGCGTACATGCCGAGGGTGACCATCGCGACCTCGTCGAGGCCGGCCCGGGTGGCGGCCGCCGTCACGGCCGCCGCGATCCCGCGGCCGCGCCACGCAGGGTCGGTCCCGATCGAGCCGAGCACCCACGGCTGACCGGGGACCCGCCGGGATGCGCCCGCGACGCCGCGCAGCACGCCGTCGTCGTCCCGCCAGCCCCACCAGCGCGACCGGGGCTCGTCCGGCGGCAGCTCGCCGTGCGGGTTCGCGGTGGCGAGCGCACGGGCGACCTGGTCGCGAGCCTCGGGGCCTTCGAGCTCGGAGACACGCTCCTCGCCCGACTGCGTCCCGGGGGCCGCGGTGGTGCCGAACCAGTCCCATGCGCCGGCGGGCTCCCGGTCGAAGGGCTCGGGGACGCCGGCGCCGGCCTGCTGCGCGACCAGCGCCGCGCGGGTCCCGCGCGGCAGCGACGCGCGCCGCACGCGCAGCGCGTCGCCCTGCGACCGGAGCTCGTCGTCGGCCCGGAGGAGCAGCCGCGCCGCGCCCTCGGCCGTCCCGACGCCGAGCAGGCTCGTGCCCGCGGCGTCCGCCTCGACCGCAAAGGGCCGCTCGCCGTCCGTGCGCTCGCGCCACCGCAGCCGCACGAGCAGCGCGTCGTCGTCCCACCAGACGTGGCTCGCGTCCCACCCGTGGAACGCGTTCTCCGCGACGACCACCGGGTGCAGGGCCCAACGGTCGGGCAGCCTCGCCCCGGCCACGTCCGTGACCGGGGCGAGCCCGTGCCCGTCGAGAGCGAGCGTCACGCTCCCGCGGCCGCGGCGGCCTCGTCCGACGGGCGGGCGTCGACGCCGGCCTCCTTGCGCTGCTCCGGCGTGATCGGCGCCGGGGCCTCGGTGAGCGGGTCGTAGCCGCCGCCCGACTTCGGGAACGCGATGACGTCGCGGATCGACGCCGACTTCGTCAGCAGGGCGACGATGCGGTCCCAGCCGAACGCGATGCCGCCGTGCGGCGGGGCGCCGAACTTGAACGCGTCGAGGAGGAAGCCGAACTTCTCCTGCGCCTCCTCGGGGCCGATGCCCATGACGTCGAAGACACGCTCCTGCACGTCGCGGCGGTGGATACGGATGGAGCCGCCACCGATCTCGTTGCCGTTGCAGACGATGTCGTAGGCGTAGGCCAGCGCGTTGCCCGGGTCCTGCTCGAAGCTGTCGAGCCACTCCGGCTTGGGCGACGTGAACGCGTGGTGGACGGCGGTCCAGGCCGAGTGACCCAGGTCGACGTCGTCGTCCTCGCCGGTCGGCTTGAACAGCGGCGCGTCCACGACCCACACGAACGCCCAGGCGTCCTCGTCGATCTGCCCCGTGCGGTGCGCGATCTCGAGACGGGCGGCGCCCAGGAGAGCGCGCGCCTCCGCGGTCTTGCCGGCGGCGAAGAACACGGCGTCGCCCGGCTGCGCGCCGGTGGCCGCGGCCAGGCCGTCGCGCTCGGCGTCGGAGAGGTTCTTGGCGACCGGGCCGCCCAGCGTGCCGTCCTCGCCGTAGGTGACGTAGGCGAGGCCCTTGGCGCCGCGCTGCTTGGCCCACTCCTGCCAGGCGTCGAACTGGCGGCGCGGCTGCGCGGCCCCGCCGGCCATGACGACGGCACCGACGTACTCGGCCTGGAAGACGCGGAACGGCGTCTCGGCGAAGTAGTCCGTGAGCTCGACGAGCGGGTTCCCGAAGCGCAGGTCGGGCTTGTCCGTGCCGTACAGGCGCATGGCCTCGGCGTACGTCATGCGGGCGACCGGCGTGGGGATCTCGACGTCGATCAGCTTCCACAGCGCGACCAGGACCTGCTCGGCCAGGGCGATGACGTCGTCCTGGTCGACGAAGCTCAGCTCGACGTCCAGCTGGGTGAACTCGGGCTGCCGGTCGGCGCGGAAGTCCTCGTCGCGGTAGCAGCGGGCAATCTGGTAGTACCGCTCCAGACCGCCGACCATGAGGAGCTGCTTGAACAGCTGCGGGCTCTGCGGCAGCGCGTACCAGGAGCCGGGCGCCAGGCGCGCGGGCACCAGGAAGTCGCGCGCGCCCTCCGGCGTCGAGCGGGTCAGCGTGGGCGTCTCGACCTCGACGAAGTCGTGCGCGTCGAGCACCCGGCGGGCCGCCTGGTTCGCCTGGGCGCGCAGCCGCAGCGCGTGCGCCGGCGCGGGGCGGCGGATGTCCAGGTAGCGGTGCTTGAGTCGAGCCTCCTCGCCGATCACCTCGGTGTCCGCGAGCGCCGTCGAGACCTGGAAGGGCAGCGGCGCCGACTCGTTGAGCACCACGACGTCCTTGGCCAGCACCTCGATCTCGCCGGTGGCGAGGTTCGGGTTGGCGTTGCCCTCGGGACGGCGTCCGACCTCGCCCGTGACCTGGAGGACGAACTCGGCACGCAGCGGGTGCGCCACCGCCTCGTCGCGGATGACGACCTGGGCGATGCCGGACGCGTCGCGCAGGTCGATGAAGGCCACTCCCCCGTGATCCCGGCGCCGATCGACCCACCCGGTGAGGGTGACGGTCTGACCGATGTGCTCGGCCCGCAGTGAGCCGGCCGTGTGGGTGCGGAGCACGGAGTGTTCCTTTCGAACGGGGTGGGAGACTGCGTCGCCGGTGGCGACGTGCGGGCGCTGGCGCGCCCGTGCGAGTCTAATCGGTACCCGACCACCCGCTGCGAGGAGATTCCCATGGCGCCACGGATCGCCACCACGACCGCCGTCGACCGCGACGGGCTCCTGGACGTGCTGCGGCAGCGCCGGCACGGCGTGCTCGTCACCACCCGGCGGGACGGCTCGCCGCAGCTCAGCCCCGTCACGTTCGGCGTGGACGACGTCGGCCGGGTCGTGGTGTCGACGTACCCGGACCGGGCGAAGGCGGTGAACCTGCGTCGGAGCCCGCGCGCGTCGTTCCTGGCCCTCGGCGACGACTTCGACGACGCCTGGGTGCAGGTGGACGGCACGGCGGAGGTGATCGACGCGCCGGAATCCGTGGAACCGCTGGTCGAGTACTACCGGGCCGCCGCCGGCAAGGAGCACCCCGACTGGGACGAGTACCGGGAGGCGATGCTCCGCCAGGGCAAGAGCGTCGTGCGGATCACGATCGAGCGCTGGGGGCCGGTCGCGACGGGCGGGTTCCCCGCCCGGCTGGTCGACGGCGCCTGAGAGCCTGCTCACACCCGGGCGCACGTGCGCCCGGGGGGCCGTAGCGTCGACCTCATGGCGACGTTGCCCGATCCCGTGTGGCCCGTGCTCGTGCTCGCGTTCGTCTCCGCGGGCGACGCGCTGCTGTGCGTGAAACCGGTGGCGTTCATCGCGCAGTGCTTCCGCGACGTGAACTTCCCGGAGCGCTGGTGGTGGGTGATGCCGTGGATCAAGGCGGCCGCCGCGGCGGGTCTGATCGCGGGGATCTGGGTGCCCTACCTCGGGCTCGTGACGTCGGTCTGCCTGGTCGTGTACTTCGTACTGGCCCTGACGTTCCACGTGCGGGCGCGTGACTTCGGCCGCAACTTCTTCGTCAACGCCACGGGCATGTTCCTGCTGTGCGTCTTCGTGCTGTGGTTCTCGTTCCTGCGCTGAGCCCGCAGCCCCCGGGCTCGCGGGCTCAGAAGAGCACCTGCTCGATCCCCGCGCCGGCGACCTCGAGTCCGCCGCCGTCGCGCGGCATGCCTGCCAGAGCGCCCGCGGGGTAGTCGCCCTCGTCGTGCGGCTGCAGCTCCTCCGGGAACCGCCCCGTCGCCCCCGAGCGCGAGCGGTGCCCCGACGAGCGGAAGCCGCGCTCGGTGAGGAGCGGCTCGACCCGGTCCCACAGCCACTGCCGGTAGGCCTCGAGCGCGTAGGTGCCGCGCGCGTACACGCGCCCGTACCCGGCGACGGCACGCGGGTGCTCGCGCTCGAGCCACTGCAGGTACCACTCGCGGGTGCCCGGCTTGAGGTGCAACGGCACGACGGTGACGCCCGTGGCCCCGGCGTCGGCGATCGCGTCGAGCAGCCGACGCAGGTGGTCGCGGGAGTCGGTGAGCCACGGCAGCACCGGGGCCACCATCACCCCGCAGGGCAAGCCGGCGGCCCGCACCGCGCGGACGAGGTCGAGCCGGGCGCGGGGTGTCGGCGTGCCCGGCTCGACCGACTGCTGCAGCTCCTCGTCGGCGGGCGAGTCGGCGAAGGCGAGCGAGACGCCGACCCCCACCTTCACGCGCTGGGCCGCCTCCGCGATCAGCGGCAGGTCGCGGCGCAGCAGCGTGCCCTTCGTGAGGATCGAGAAGGGCGTGCCGGAGTCCGCGAGCGCCCCGATGATCCCGGGCATGAGCCGGTAGCGCCCCTCGGCCCGCTGGTAGGGGTCGGTGTTGGTGCCCATCGCCACCGGTTCCCGCTTCCACGACGGCCGCGCCAGCTCGGCGCGCAGCACCTCGTCCACGTTCGTCTTCACCACGACCTGGGAGTCGAAGTCGCGTCCCGCGTCCAGGTCGAGGTACTCGTGCGTGGGGCGCGCGAAGCAGTTGTGCGAGACGACCCCGTTCGCGATGAAGTCACCGGTGCCGGTGGTGATGTCGATCATCTCCTCCTCGACACCCAGGTCCTCGACGCTCGCCACGCCCAGACCGTCGGACGCCACGGCGACCTGCCCGATGGTCGCCGCGCCCGCTGCCCGCGGCCCGGGGCCGACGAGACGGTCGTGTGTCGTCAGGAAGGGACGCCGACCGAGCGACACCTCATCGCGGGCGACATGGGTCCAGCCGCGTTCGGCCACGAGGAAACGGTGGTCGTCGCTCGCGACGACTCGCGTCCCGTTCCTGAGGGTCACCCGGTGGGCGCGCCGCCGAGTCACCCACCACGCAAGCACGGTGGTCTCCACGTACCGGCGCTCGCCGGCGTCGTCGAGCCTCGTGCCCACGATCCGATCGCCCACCCGGACGTCGCGGATGGGCTGGGGCCGGCCATCCGCCATGAGCACGAGCGTGTCCGGGCTGATGCAGTAGCGGCACGCATGACTGCATCCCCGGTACGGGTTGACCGTCCACCCGAACGGCATGCGCGACGCGGCGGGCACCTTGGACAGCGCGCTCTTCGCCAGCACCTCGTGGAACGTGACGTCGGCGAACTCCGGCGTCCGCACCGTCCGCACGAGGCCGAGCCGCGCCAGCCCTGCCCGTTCGAGCCCGGGCAGCGCGCCTTCGTCCGCGGCGACCGCCTGACCATCCCATCTCACCCGCTCATTCGAACACACGTTCGACCGCGTGTCCAGCGCCTGCGGCGGCCTCAGGCCCGGGCGCGCGTGACCGCTCGCCGGGCCCGTTCGCGCCACGGTAGGGGACGGTCACGGACCTCCGCGAGCAGCACCTCGACCGTGTCCAGGGCTGCCGCGGTCACCTCCCGCGGCCGCGGCGCGTCGGGGTCCGTCCAGTCCGCGCCGGGCGGCGCCGGGAGCAGGTCGTCCAGGTCGCCGTGCACGGTCACGCCGCGCTCGCGCAGCCAGGAGACCCATGTCGTGCTGAGCGCGTGGACCCACGGGTGGTCGTCGGGCCCCAGGGCGATCCGCGTCGACGCCCGGGGCGCGAGGGCGCCGCCCACCACGATGCCGTCGACGATCGGAGACAGGTCGCCGCCGCGTCGCGCGTCGTCCCCGAGCCGGCGGTTCAGCCGACGCAGCACCTGCGCCTCGGGCACGCCGACCGAGACGTTCGCCCGCTCGGCCTCCCGCGGCGCCCACGCCGGATCGACCTCGACCGCCTCCAGGAACCGCAGCCACAGGAGGTTCCCGCCGGCGCCCGCGGGAGGCGCCGTCACGACACGGACCCGCGACCCCGGCAGCCCCGCGGCCCACGTGGTGAGCACGCGGGTGGGGTCGAACCCGTCGAGGAACGCGGACCGGCCGGCCCGCGCGCGGTCCAGGAACGCCCGCAGCGTGGTGCGGGAGCCGAACTTCAGCGTCTCCTGCCAGCCGCTCGCGAGCTCGCGCGCGAGGTCGCGAGCGGTGAGCACGACGACGACCTCCGCGCCGGTGGCAGTGAGGTCCGCGAGCGCCCTGGCTGCCTGCTCCGGCGTCGCCTTCGCCAGCATCTCGTGGCTGAGGACGACGTCTCCCCGGCTCCGGCGCACCTGGCGCACCAGGCGGTCCCAGGAGCCGTGCACCCGCCGCGGGTCGACGCCGTGGTCCGTCTCGGTGACGTCCAGTGCGGCCCAGTACTGCAGACGGGGCTCGCCCAGCGGGCCGTGCGGGTAGTGCACGCGGTGGCGTCGCAGCTCCCGGCGGTTGGCGTGCATCCGGGACTGCAGGTAGGTCGTGCCGGACTTGGGCGCGCCCACGTGCAGGAAGACTCGGCTCGGCATGGGCGTCAGCGTGGCACGACGCCCTGGGCGCACCCTGGATACCTGCACAGGGCCCGGCCAGCCGGAGGGCGACCGCCGGTCACAGCGCCAGCGAGACCCCCGACCGGGACGTGGCGAACAGCCCGTCCGCGCCCTGGAGCGTGAGCGCCGGGACCGGCGCCGCGGCGAGGTCGGACGGCCGGTAGCGCTTGAGGTCGCCGCGGTAGACGACGGTGCCAGGCACGTCCAGCAGCGTCTGCGGTCGCACCTTCCAGCGCGGGAGGCCCAGGTCGCAGACCCCCGCGTCGCGCAGCACGTGGTAGACGAACTCGGAGCAGAAGAACCGCCGGTCGTCCTCGGACCCGCGGCCGAGCAGCCCGGTCACGAGGCCGGGGGCGTTGTAGGCGTAGGTGTGGCTGTCGAGCAGGAACTCCGCGACGCGCGCGCCGACGGCGTCCCGCTGGCGGGCCGTCACGGGGACCTCGAGGACGACGCCCGGCAGGCGGTCCATCCCCCGGTACAGGTCGTCGTCGAGCCGCTCGCGCTTGAAGCAGCCGACGAACGGGTTGGACGCGCGACGGCGCCCGAAGCTGAACATGAGCTCGAGGTCGGCGTCGAGGGCCAGGGCCGCGTGCGTGTACTCGTCCCGCGTCGCGAGGCGGATCGTCCGCGACAGGACGGTGCTGCTGCGGGACAGGACCACGTAGATGCTCACGGCGGTCACCGTACCGTCCCGCGGGCCCCGTCCGGCCAGGTCAACGACGAGATCAGGGTGAAACTCAGGGGCGCCTCAGGGTGTTCGGGGGACAACCCCCGCGGGACGTCCTCCGATCAGTTCCGTCCCGGCGCGGGGTCCACCCCTCGAGGGCCGGCCCCCGCCGGCCGCTTCCCCGGCCCGAGGAGTCCCCCGTGATCACCGTGCAGCGTGGCTTCAGCAGCTTCTCCGTCGACGACCTCGACGCCGTCGAGTCGTTCTACCGGGACGTCGTGGGGCTTCCCGTGAAGCGCACGCCCATGGGGCTCGAGCTGGACGTCACCGGCGGCCCCGCCGTCTTCGTGTACCCGAAGGGCGACGCCCACGAGCCTGCGAGCCACACCGTGCTCAACCTCGTCGTGCCCGACGTCGCGGCCGCTGCGGCCCAGCTGCACGCCGCCGGCGTCGACCTCGTGCGCTACCCCGGTTTCGCGCAGGACGCAGACGGCGTGGTGCGCAGCGACGACCCGCGCCAGGGCCCGACGATCGCGTGGTTCCGCGACCCCGCGCGCAACGTCGTCGCGCTCATCGAGGCGTGAGCGGTCACCCCGTGCCGAACGCCCGGCGCAGCATGCCGACCCCGATGCCGAACGGGCCGAAGGCGACGATCGCGATGCCGGCGCCGGACCCGACGTCGCCGAGCACGGCCGTCCGCACACCCCAGAGCATCCCGGCCAGGCCCGCCACCGCCAGGACGGCGCACACCACGACCGACGCGACCCAGGCGACGCCCCGTCGAGGCGGCTCCCACGGCATCCTGCCGGGCGGCCGACCTGCCCTGCCGCCCAGCGCGAGCGCACGCTCGTAGAGGTACCACCGGTCGGCGTCGTGGAGGTGGAGCCACCCCGCCGACGCGGGCCGGTCGCCGAGCGCGCGGAAGTGCGGGGCGGCGTGCGCGTGCTCGCCGGCGACCGAGAACAGGAACACGAGCTGGGAGTGCACCACCGGGTCCCACGCGCCCGGCGCGTGGGACGGGTGCAGCACGGACCCCTCGGCGGCACGCCGCACCGCCGGGAGCGTCGCGACGATCGGGTCGGGCCGGCGCTCCGCGACGAACCGTTCGATCACCACGGCAGCGAGCACGGCCCGTCCGGGCGAGCCGTCAGGGGCCGCCGCGGCGCACTCGGCCGCGAACTCCTCGGCGGCACCCCAGCTCCCGCCCCACTTCGGCAGCAGGTGCTGCAGGTACTCCAGCTGCGCGGGGAAGTGGTCGGGCACCCGCCGCGCCACCTGGTCGTAGCGACGACTGGCCTCCGGCTGCCCGAGCTCGAGCCCGAGCGCCGTCCGCAGCGAGATCTCCCAGGCCGGCACGTACCCGGGTTCCCGAGCGAGCACGACCTGGAGCCGGTCTTCCGCACGCACCAGCAGCCCGTGGAACTCGCGCGCCTGACGCCGGGAGACGGTGTCCCCGGTGCCCGAGCCGCGGGCCTGCCAGGCCAGGACGGTCTCGCGAGCCGCGAGCGTCGTGCCCGCCAGCGCGTCGGACGGGTCCGCCTCCACCAGCCGGCGCAGCCACTTCTCGACACCGGACAGCTCCGCGAGGCGGGCGACGGACCACGACAGCTCGGCCAGGTCGGCCCCGGCCAGGACGGCGCGCACGCCCGGCCAGTCGCCGCGACGCGCGGCGGCCTGCAGGCCGGGACGTGCGTGGATCCACGGATCGAACGTGAGCATCCCGCCCGCCCGCGTGCGGACGGCCGTCCCGCGCGTCACTCCGCGGCGGCCGGCACGACTCGCGGGAGCCGGTCCTCGGCGGGCGGTGCCCACGACGCGGCGTCGGCGTCCACCTGCTCGCCGGAGCGGATGTCCTTCACCTGGCCGACCAGCACCTCCGGCTCGGCGCCGTCCTCGCCGGGCTGGGCCGGGAACCACACGAACGGGATGCCTCGCCGGTCGGCGACCTTGATCTGCTTGCCGAACTTCGCCGCGGTCGGCGCGACGTCGACCGGGATCCCCCGCGCGCGGAGCGCCGCGGCGACCGCGTCGGACCGGTCCCGGTGGGCCTCGTCGGTGACCGCGACGAGCACGGCCGTGGGCACGCCGCGCGTCGCCGCGACCAGCCCGGCGGACAGGAGTCGGGAGACGAGGCGGGAGACGCCGATGGACAGGCCGACGCCCGGGTAGGTGTTCTTGCCGTCCGAGGCGAGGGTGTCGTAGCGCCCGCCCGAGCAGATCGAGCCGAGCTGCTCGTGCCCCACGAGCACGGTCTCGTAGACCGACCCGGTGTAGTAGTCGAGGCCGCGCGCGATCTTCAGGTCCGCGACGACGACGCCGGGCGCGCGGCGCGCGGCCGACTCGACCAGCGCGGCGAGCTCGCCCAGGCCCGTCTCGAGCAGGTCCGTGACCGCGCCGTAGGACGCCGCGAGCGCACGGACGCGGTCCACCACGGTCGTGTCCGTGCCCGAGATCGCGGCGAGCTCGAGGCAAGCCTTGGCCTGCTCCGGCGTGGCGCCCTGCTCCGCCTGCAGCAGCTCCGCGACGGCGTCCGGGCCGATCTTGTCGAGCTTGTCGACCTGGCGCAGCACGCCCTCGACGTCGTCGAGCCCGAGCCCGCGGTAGAACCCCTCCGCGACCTTCCGGTTGTTCACGAGGATGCGGACCTCGGGCACCCCGACGTCGCGCAGCGCGCCGAGCGCCTCGGCCATGACCAGCGGAAGCTCGACCTCGTAGTGGTAGGGCAGCTCGCCCGCGCCGACGACGTCGATGTCGGCCTGCACGAACTCGCGGAAGCGGCCGTCCTGGGGGCGCTCGCCGCGCCACACCTTCTGGATCTGGTAGCGCTTGAACGGGAAGGCGAGACGGCCGGCGTTCTCGAGCACGTAGCGCGCGAACGGGACGGTGAGGTCGAAGTGCAGGCCGAGCTGCTTCTCCGACCGGTCGCCGCTGGTCCCCTCGGCGCCCGGCTCCTCCTGCAGCCGGCGCAGCACGTAGACCTCCTTGGAGGTCTCCCCCTTGCGCAGCAGCTGGTCGAGCGGCTCCACCGCCCTCGTCTCGATGCCGGCGAACCCGTGCAGCTCGAACGTGCGCCGCAGCGTGTCGAGGACGTGCTGCTCGACGACGCGACCGTCGGGGAGCCATTCGGGGAAGCCGGAGAGCGGGGTGGGGCGTGCCATGGGCCTCATCTTCCCAGACGCCGGCGCCGCCGCGGGACCCGTCCCACCGCCGCCGGTGCCCGGGCCGGGCAGGATCAGCGCAGGTGCGGGCGCAGGTACGGGTTGCCCGCCAGCTCGCGGCCGACGGTGGTGGCCGGGCCGTGCCCGGGCACGACGCCGAGGTCCGGGTCGAGCCGCCCCACGACGTCGCGCAGCGTGCGCGCCATCGTCGCGGCGTCGCCGCCCGGCAGGTCGGTGCGTCCCACCCCGCCCGCGAAGAGCACGTCCCCCGTGAGGACCACACCGGTCCCGCCGCCGGCGTCGCGGGCGGGCTCCTCGGCGACGAGGAGCGTCGAGCCCTCCGTGTGTCCCGGCGCGTGCCGCGTCCGCAGCCGCACCGTGCCCGCGACGAGCTCGCCCGTGCCGTCCGGGCCGAGGTCGAGCGGCTCGACGACGCCGGGGGCGCGGTAGTCCTCGGCCCTCCGGCCCGTGCCTGCGAGCGCCTGGGCGAGGGCCCCGCTGACGCCGGGGTCCGCGCCGTCCCGTGCCCCGGCGAGCCCGAGCGTGCCGAACGGGTCCGCGAGCCGGTACACGTCCGCGGGATGGATCCGCAGGGGCACGTCGTACCGCTCGCAGAGCGCCGCGGCGTCCCAGGTGTGGTCCACGTGCCCGTGGGTGGCGACGACGGCGCGTGGCACCAGGCCCCGCTCGGCGACCAGGCGCTCGACCTCGGGGGCCACGCCCGCGCCGGCGTCCACGACCACGCAGTCCGCGTCCCGGCCGTCGGGGCCGGCGACCACGACGCAGCAGTTGGTGGCGAAGACGGGGGCGACGACGACGAGGATCTGCACGGCGCCACGCTAACGGTCGGCGTCGTGGTCGGCGTCGTGGTCGGCGTCGTGGTCAGGGTCGTGGTCGGCATCGTGGTGGTGGTCCCGCCCGGGTAGCGGATGTGACCTGCGTCCCGCGCCCTAGACTGTCCCCCGCGCGCGGAACTTCCCGTGCGGCGACGGGGACGAGTCGAGGAGGTCCGCGCGTTGGCGGCCACCAAGCGCGAGCGGGAGTACGCCCGCAAGCGGCAGGAGAAGTGGGAGCAGCGGCAGGCGCAGGCGCGCGCCCGGCGGCAGCGGACGGCGGCGATCGTGGCGATCGTCGCGGTGCTCGCGCTGGTGGGCGGCGGGTTCGTCGTCGCGAACCTGGGCGGTGGCGCGAACCCGGCGGCATCCTCGACGCAGGCCGCCGGCGACTGCCCGACCCCGGAGATCGGCGCCCGCTCCGGCGGGGACCTGCCCGACCCGTCGGCCGCCCACGACCGCACGTGGACCGCCACCGTCGACCTGTGCGCGGGCGGCACGGAGACAGACCTCGTCCTGGAGCTCGACGGCGCCGCCGCCCCGCAGGCCGTCGCGAGCTTCGTGTCCCTCGCGGACCGGGGCTACTACGACGACACCTCGTGCCACCGCCTCACCACCCAGGGCATCTACGTCCTGCAGTGCGGCGACCCCACGGGGACCGGGACCGGTGACCCCGGCTACGCGTACGGCCCGATCGAGAACGCCCCGAAGGACGACGTGTACCCCGCGGGGACCGTCGCGATGGCCCGCCAGCGCGACGACGGCGAGTCGATGGGCTCGCAGTTCTTCATCGTGTACCAGGATTCGACCATCCCGTCCGACACCGCGGGCGGGTACACGGTGCTCGGCACCGTCACGTCCGGCCTGGACGCCGTCCAGGCAGTCGCTGACGCGGGCGTCGAGGGAGGGACCGGCGACGGTTCCCCCACGAGCCCCGTCATCATCGAAGGAGTGGAGACCCAGTGAGCGAGAGCACCCCCGGCTCGACCGGCCCCGAGGAGACCCCGGCCGGCACCGAGGAGACGGCCGAGACTCCATCGCAGACGACCCCGGACGAGGCGACCCCGCCGGTTCCCGCGGCCGACCCGCAGCCGGCCGCGGCCGAGGCCCCGGAGACGACGACGGAGACGGCTCCCCCGTCCGAGCCCACCGAGGACGCTCCGGCGCCCGAGGCGGCCGACCAGCCCGCGGACGCCGCCGCTCCGGCCGCCCCTGCCGCCGAGTCCACGCCGACGGTAGAGACCGCGCCCGAGCCCTCGGCCACGCCTCCCGCACCGGCCACGTCTGCCACACCGGCCGTGCCGAAGCCGGCCGCCGTGCCGAAGCCGCCCCGCCCGGGCGCGCCGAAGCCGTCGGCGCTGCGGCGCCCGGCCGCGCCCACGCCGGCGGACGTCCCCGCGGCCGAGCCCACCACGCCGGTGGCCCCTGTGCCGCCCGCGCTGGACGCCGCCGCGGCTGCCGCCGCCGAGGCCTTCGGCCGCGTGGACGACGACGGCACGGTGTTCGTCCGGGAGGTCGCCGGCGAGCGCCAGGTCGGCCAGTTCCCCGGCGTGTCCGCGTCGGAGGCGATGAGCCTCTACGTGCGCCGCTACCTCGACCTGGACGCCAAGGTCGCGCTGTTCGAGACCCGCCTGGACAGCGCCGACCTGTCGGTGCGGGAGATCGACCAGACCCTCGCGAAGCTCGCGGAGGAGACGGGCGAGCCCGCCGCCGTCGGCGACCTGGACGCCCTGCGGGCCCGGGTCGAGGGCCTCCGGGCGCGAGCGGCGGAGCGTCGTGCCGCGCTCGAGCAGGAGCGCGCCGCCGCGAAGGCCGAGGCCGTCGCCGCCCGCACCGCGATCGTCGAGGCCGCGGAGAAGATCGCCGCCACGGATCCCGCCAAGATGCAGTGGCGCCCGGCCGGCGAGGAGCTGCGCGCCCTCCTGGACCGCTGGAAGGAGGCGCAGCGCACCGGGCCGCGCATCGACCGCCCCTCCGAGGAGGCGCTCTGGAAGCGGTTCAGCCACGCCCGCACCGCGTTCGACCGGGAGCGGCGCCACTTCTTCGCCGACCTCGAGCAGCGCAACTCGGCCGCCAAGGCGGCCAAGGAGAAGCTGGTCGCCGAGGCGGAGGCCCTCCAGACCAGCACCGACTGGGGAGCGACCGCCGCCGCCTACCGCGACCTCATGGCGCGGTGGAAGGCCGCCGGGCGCGCCAGCCGCAAGGACGACGACGCGCTCTGGTCCCGGTTCCGGGCCGCGCAGGACGCGTTCTTCGGCGCCCGCGACGCCGAGAACGCGGCGATCGACGCCGAGTACGGGCAGAACCTCGAGGTCAAGGAGGCGCTGCTCGTCGAGGCGGAGGCTCTCCTGCCCGTCAAGGACCTGGCCGCCGCGAAGGAGAAGCTGCGCGACATCCAGGACCGCTGGGAGGAGGCCGGCAAGGTGCCGCGCGCCGACATCCAGCGGGTCGAGGGTCGCATGCGCGCCGTCGAGACCGCGGTCCGGGGCGCCGAGCAGGCCCGCTGGGACCGCACCAACCCCGAGACCCGCGCGCGGGCCGAGGGCGCCGCGGCACAGCTCGAGGCGGCCATCGAGGGGCTCGAGCGCGACCTCGCCGAGGCGCGCGAGTCGGGTAACGCGCGACGCGTCGAGGAGGCCGAGACGGCGCTCGCCGCGCGGCGAGCCTGGCTCGAGCAGGTCGTCCGCGCCGCGGAGGACACCCGCGGCTGACGGCGCACGGCCGCGACCGTCCACAGGCGGCCCACCGCAGGGGCTCACGACCGGATAGTTTCCGCGTCGTGAGCCCCTTCGTCGTCCTCCCCGTGCCGCCCGCAGCGCCCGCCGGCCGCCGTCACCAGGGCATCGCCCCGCCGCGACGGCTCGGTGACCTCCTCACGGCGCCGGACCGCCGGTACGGTCCCCTGGTGCGCCCCGAGGACGTCGGCGGGCGCGCGGCGTGGGACGTCCTCGTGCGCGACGGCGCCCTCGAGGTGGTGCGGGGCGACGCGGCCGTCGTCGCCGGCACGGTCGTGACTCCTCTGCTGCGGGCGGCGCTGCTGGCGGGGTCGTTGCCCGCGGGGGCCGTGGCCGCCGGCCGCACGGCGGCGTGGGTGCACGCCGGCCGGGCGGCGGGCGCGCGCTCCGCCGACCCTCTCGACGTCGCCTACGCGGCCGGCGGGCACCGGCCCGAGCTCTGGGGCGCCGGGCTCGTGTGGCAGGCGCCCCTGCTGCGCGGCGACGTCGTCGAGCTGGCCGGGACGCGCGTGACCGCACCGCTGCGGACGGTCGTCGACGTGGCGGTGCACGTCCCGGACGAGGATGACGCGGCCCGGCTCGCGCGCGTCGTGGCGGACTCCTGCCGCCTCGCCCTCACGGACGCGGCCGCGCTGCTGGAGCGCCGGGCCCGCGTCGTGGGGCGTCCGCGGGCCCGCCGGGTGCTGTCCCGTGCCGCCGGCCTCCGTGCGGCGCCCGCCGCCCTGCCCTAGGTTGAGCCGCATGGCCTCCGCCGCACCCGCCGTCGAGCTCGACGCCGCTGGCCGCCCCGTGCGCGTCTCCAGCCCCGACCGCGTCGTCTTCCCCGAGCTGTCCGACCGTCCGGGCCTCACGAAGCGCGAGATCGTCGAGTTCTTCCTGTCCGTGGGCGACGGCATCCTCGGCGCGCTACTGCACCGGCCCACGACGCTCGAGCGCTGGCCGAAGGGATGGTGGCCGGAGGCGGTGATGGCGACGCGCGCCGACAACCGCGGCGACGCGTTCTACCAGAAGCGCCTGCCGAAGGGCGCTCCCGACTGGGTGGAGACCGCGACCATCGCGTTCCCCAGCGGGCGCACCGCCGACGAGGTCGCGCCGACGGAGCTCGCCGTCGTCGCCTGGGCCGCCAACCTCGGCACCCTGACCTTCCACCCGTGGCCGGTGCGCCGCGACGACGTCGAGGCGGTCGACCAGCTGCGCATCGACCTCGACCCGCAGCCCGGCACCTCCTTCGACGACGCCGCCGCGGTCGCGCCCCACCTGCGCGACCTGCTCACGGAGCTCGGGCTCACCGGCTACCCGAAGACGTCGGGCGGGCGCGGCCTGCACGTCTTCGTGCCCCTCGCGCCGCGCTGGTCGTTCCAGCAGGCCCGCCGGGCCACCATCGCGGTCGGCCGCGAGCTCGAGCGCCGCCTGCCCGACCGGGTCACGACGAAGTGGTGGAAGGAGGAGCGGGGCGAGAAGATCTTCGTCGACTACAACCAGATGGCGCGCGACCGCACCATCGCCTCCGCGTACTCCGTCCGGGCGAACAAGCGCGCCACCGTCTCCACGCCGCTGGAGTGGGACGAGGTCGGCGAGGTGCACCCGGACGACTTCGACGTCACGACCGTCCCCGCCCGCTTCGCGGAGCGCGGCGACCTGTTCGCCGCCCTCCGGGCCGACCGCGACCCGGGCCTGGACTGCTCCCTCGACGCCGCGCTCGAGCTCGCGCGGCGCGACGAGGAGGAGCACGGGCTCGGCGATCTCCCCTACCCGCCGGAGTACCCGAAGATGCCGGGCGAGCCGAAGCGCGTGCAGCCCAGCCGGGACACCGACCGCAAGCGCTGAGCGGCCACCCGATCGTTGTGGGCGCTCGTCGGGCGTGATTCATGTGGTGGATCGCGCCAGACGAGCACCCACAACTGTCAGGGGCGGGTGTAGCGCAGGAAGACCGACCCGTCGCCGAGCGGCACGCACTCGGCCCGGACGAGGTCGGCCTGCATCCCGTCCGGCAGCAGGCGCAGCCCGCCGCCGGCGACGTGCGGCACCACGCGCACCGTCAGCTCCTCGACCACCCCGGCCAGCAGCGCCCCCGCGGCCGTCGTCGGGCCGGAGACCTCGACGACGCCGTCGGTCCCGGCTGCGATCTCGGCCAGGCGCTCGGGAGTGAGCCGCGGCTCGAGCGTGGTGCGGGGCGCGTCGACGCCGCTCCCGGCCGCCACGAGGGTGTCGGAGCACACCACCTTGTCGATCCCCCGCCAGATCTCCGCGAACTCGTCCGTCGCGTCGCTCTGCCCGGTCTCCCACGTGTCCCACACGCGCATGGCCTCGAACATGTGCCGGCCCACGACGAAGGTCCGCACGTCCCGGACCTGGCCGTTGATGAACGCGTGGACGGCGTCGTCCGGCGCGCCCCAGTCGAAGTCGCCCGACGCGTCGGCCACGTAGCCGTCGAGCGAACAGCTCATGAGTCCGTACCTGAGTGTGCCCATGGTCCCCAGACCGTCCTCGCGCCCCGTCCTCATCGGTCGGCCTCCCGGCAGCGGGGTCAGGCCGTGCCCGGCGCTCCGGGCAGCAGGCCGGCCAGGTCGTAGCCGACCGGCTCCTCGAGCTGGGCGTACGTGCACGACGACGGCTCCCGGTCGGGCCGCCAGCGCTTGAACTGCGCGGTGTGCCGGAAGCGGGAGCCCTCCATGTGGTCGTACCCGACCTCCAGCACCCGCTCGACCCGCAGCGGCGTGAACGACAGGTCCTTGCCGGCGCTCCAGCGCGACTGCGCGCCCGGGCGCCGCTCCCCCGCGCTGCCGTCCGCGACCGCCGGGTCCTGCCAGTCGGCCCACGGGTGCGCGGCGGCGTCCTCGGTGCCCGGCTCCACGACGAGGGGCGCGAGCTCGGCGTGCAGAGCCGCGCGCCGGGCCGCCGGGAACGAGGCCGAGACCCCGACGAACTGCAGGCTGGTGGGATCGTCGGCGTCGGCGTACAGCCCGAGCAGGAGGGAGCCGATGAGGGGCTTCGAGGCCGTCGACGTCTTGTGCAGCCGGTAGCCGGCGAGGACGACGTCGGCCGTGCGGGCGTGCTTGATCTTCAGCAGCGCGCGCTTGTTCGGCTGATAGGGGTCGTCGAGCCGCTTCGCGACGACGCCGTCGAGCCCGGCGCCCTCGAACGACTCGAACCAGTCGCGGCCGACGGCGGCGTCCTGCGTACGGGGCGTGGCGTGCACCTGCGGCCCGTCGAGTCCGAGCCCGTCGAGCACGGCGAGACGCTCGCGCAGCGGCTGCCCGGACAGGTCGTCGTCGCCGAGGGCGAGGACGTCGAAGACGACGAGGCTGGCCGGCGTCTCGGTCGCGAGGAGCCGCACACGCGACTCGGCCGGGTGGATCCGCTGACCGAGCGCGTCGAAGTCCAGGTGCGCCGCCGTCCCGGCCGCGCCTTCGCCGGGGCGCGCGACGACGATCTCGCCGTCGACGACGCAGCGCTCCGGGAGCGCGTCGAGCACCGCGTCCACCACGTCCGGGAAGTAGCGCTGCATCGGGCGGCCGTTGCGGGAGTCGATCCGCACGTCGTCGCCGTCGCGGAACACCAGCGCGCGGAAGCCGTCCCACTTCGGCTCGTACACCCAGGCCGCCTCGCCGTCGGGCTGGTCCGGCACCTCCGGCACGGACTTCGCGAGCATGGGCAGCACCGGCGGTTCGAGCGGCAGGGTCATGCTGGCGAACCTACTCCGCGGACCCGCGGCCCGCGCTGTCAGACCCGCCCAGGCTGCCCTGTGCTGTCAGACGCCCGCGGACTCCTGGTGCACGTCGGCGGCCTTCGTGCCGGTGATCCGGTAGACGTCGAAGACGCCGTCCACCTTGCGCACCGCGGTGAGCACCTGCTGCAGGTGGCCCGGCTCCGCCATCTCGAAGACGAACTTCGACAGCGCGATCCGGTCGGACGACGTCGAGACCGTCGCCGACAGGATGTTGACGTGGTAGTCGGACAGCACCTTCGTGACGTCGGACAGCAGCCGTGAGCGGTCGAGCGCCTCCACCTGGATCTGCACCAGGAACATCGTGTTCGCGCCGGTCGTCCAGGACACGTCCACCATCCGCTCCGGCTGCGCCTTCGCGAGCTGCTCCGCGTTGGAGCAGTCCGCGCGGTGCACGCTGACGCCCGCCCCGCGGGTCACGAAGCCGACGATCGAGTCCCCGGGTACCGGGGTGCAGCACTTGGCGAGCTTGACCCAGATGTCGTCCACGCCCTTGACGACCACGCCCGGGTCGCCGGTGCGGCCCCGACGCGAGGGGCGGCCGGGGGCCGCGACCTCCGCGGCGTCCTCCTCGGTGCCCTCCTCGCCCCCCAGGGACTTGACCAGCAGGTCGACGACGTGAGGCGCAGACGCGTGGCCCTCGCCCACCGCCGCGTACAGCGCGGAGACGTCGGCGTAGCGCATGTCGTTCGCCAGCCCGACGAGCGCCTCGTGACTGAGCAGGCGCTGGATCGGCAGGTTCTGCTTGCGCATCGCCTTGGTGATGGCGTCCTTGCCCTGCTCGATCGCCTCCTCGCGCCGCTCCTTGGTGAACCACTGGCGGATCTTGTTGCGGGCACGCGCCGACTTCACGAACGCGAGCCAGTCCCGCGACGGGCCCGCGGACTCCGCCTTCGAGGTGAGGATGTCGACCGTGTCGCCGTTCTGCAGCGTCGAGTCCAGCGGCACGAGGCGCCCGTTGACGCGCGCGCCCATCGTGCGGTGGCCCACCTCGGTGTGCACCGAGTAGGCGAAGTCGACCGGCGTGGCGCCGGCGGGCAGCGCCATGACCTCGCCCTTCGGCGTGAAGACGTACACCTCCGCGCCGCCGATCTCGTAGCGCAGCGAGTCGAGGAACTCGCTCGGGTCGGCGGTCTCGCGCTGCCAGTCCACGAGCTGGCGCAGCCAGGCCATGTCGTTGGCGCGCGGGTCGTCCGACGCGGCCTTGCCGGCGGGCGCCATCTGCTTGTACTTCCAGTGCGCGGCCACGCCGTACTCCGCGCGGCGGTGCATGTCGTGCGTGCGGATCTGGATCTCGACCGGCTTGCCGCCCGGGCCCACCACCGTCGTGTGCAGCGACTGGTACATGTTGAACTTCGGCATCGCGATGTAGTCCTTGAACCGGCCCGGGACCGGGTTCCAGCGCGCGTGGAGCGCGCCGAGCACCGCGTAGCAGTCCCGCACCGTGTCCACGAGGACGCGCGTGCCGACGAGGTCGTAGATCTCCGCGAAGTCGTGCCCGCGCACGATCATCTTCTGGTAGATCGAGTAGTAGTGCTTGGGCCGGCCCGTCACGGTCGCCTTGATCTTCGCGCTGCGCAGGTCGGCGGAGATCTGCTCGCGCACCACCGACAGGTACTCCTCGCGGGCCGGCGCACGCTCCGCCACCAGGTGCACGATCTCGTCGTACACCTTGGGGTACAGGGTCTGGAAGGACAGGTCCTCCAGCTCCCACTTGATCGTGTTCATGCCGAGCCGGTGCGCCAGCGGGGCGTAGATCTCGAGCGTCTCGCGCGCCTTGCGCTGCGCGGAGTTGCCGGAGACGTACTTCCAGGTGCGGGCGTTGTGCAGGCGGTCGGCGAGCTTGATGACCAGCACGCGGATGTCCTTGGCCATCGCCACGACCATCTTGCGCACGGTCTCCGCCTGGGCGGCGTCGCCGTACTTCACCTTGTCCAGCTTGGTGACGCCGTCGACGAGCATGGCGATCTCCTCGCCGTACTCGCGCGTCAGCTCGTCGAGCCCGTAGTCCGTGTCCTCGACCGTGTCGTGCAGCAGCGCGGCCGCCAGGGTCGCGCCGTCGAAGCCGAGCTCGGCGAGGATGGTCGCCACGGCGACCGGGTGCGTGATGTACGGGTCGCCGGACTTGCGCTCCTGGCCCCGATGACATCGCTCGGCCGTCGCGTAGGCGCGCTCGAGCACCGAGAGGTCGGACTTCGGGTGGTTGGTGCGCACGGCCTGGAGGACGGGCTCGAGCGCCGGCGTCGTGGGTGGCGCGCCCCGCACGCCGAGCCGCACGAGCCGGTTGCGCACGCTGCGGCCGGAGCCGCCGCCGCGTCCCGGCGCAGCCCCCTGCCCGGTGGATCCCTGGGGCGCGGCGGCGCGCGCGACCTTCGTCTCGTCGCTCATCTGCGCCTCCTTCCGCAACCACCGTGGGGTCGCCGACGGCCGGGACGGCAAGTCTACGACTCCACGCGCAGCAGAGCCTCGACCGTCCGGCCGGTCAGCCTGTCGCGTCCGCCCAGGCCGGCGAGCTCGAGCAGGAACGCCAGGGCGACCACCTGGCCGCCCGACCGCTCCACCAGCTCGGCCGCCGCGCACGCCGTCCCTCCGGTCGCGAGCACGTCGTCGACCAGGAGAACACGCGCGCCCGCCTCGAGTGTTCCCGTGCGCAGCTCGATCGCCGCGGAGCCGTACTCGAGGTCGTAGTCCACCCGCTCCACCGGCGGCGGCAGCTTGCCCGCCTTGCGCAGCGGCAGGAACCCGACCCCGAGGCGGGTCGCGAGCGGCGCCCCCAGGAGGAAGCCGCGCGCCTCCATGCCCGCCACGACGTCCACGCCGCCGTCGGCGTCGACCAGGCGGGCGAACGCCTCCACGACGTCCGCCAGCGCCGCGCCGTCGGCGAGGAGCGGGGTGATGTCGCGGAACACCACCGGCGGGTGCGGGTAGTCCGGCACGTCGCGGATCAGCGCACGCACCTCCGCGGCGCGCTCGGCGCCGAGGCCGCCCAGCCCGTCGACGACGATGTCGTCCACGGTGCCGCTCGGCAGACCGAGGTCGTCGGCCGTCTCGTCCCTCATGCTCGTCCCGGCTCAGCGGCCGCGCTTGCGGCGCGGCTGGGCACGGTTGCCCTGGTGCTGGCCCGGGATCAGCTGCGCGGACCCGGTCGTGTACGCCGCGACCTCGGCGTCGTGGCCGCCCTCGGCGACCAGGCCGGCGCGCTCCTCGAGGACCGCCTTCGTGTGCGCGGCGATCTTCGGCTCGCGCTCACGCAGGGCGACGTCGAGCGGCGTGGCGAGGAAGAGCGACGACGCCGCGCCTACCGCGATACCGACGAACAGCGACAGCGACAGGTCGCGCAGCGTGCCCGCGCCCAGCAGGAACGCGCCCACGAAGAGGATGCTCGCCACCGGCAGGAGCGCCACGACCGAGGTGTTGATCGACCGCACCAGGGTCTGGTTCACGGCGAGGTTGGCCCGCTCGGCGTAGGTGCTGCGGGTCTGCGTGAGCACGTCCGCCGTGTTCTCGCGGACCTTGTCGAACACGACCATCTTGTCGTAGAGGGAGAAGCCGAGGATCGTGAGGAACCCGATGATGGTCGACGGCGTGACCTCCCAGCCGATCGCCGCGTAGACGCCGGCCGAGATGAGCAGGTCGGCGAGCATCGCGACGATCGCCGCCACGGACATCCGCCAGGCTCGGAAGTACACGGCCATGAACAGCGCCGCGGCGACCACGAACACGACGGTGCCCCACAGCGCGCGGGTCGAGACGCCGGCGCCCCAGGTCGGGCCGACGAACGACGTCGTCACGGCGGACTCGTCGACGTCGTACGCGGTGGCGAGCCCCGTGACCAGGGCGGCCTCCTCGTCCGGGGTGACCTGCTCGGTCTGCACGCGCACCGCCGAGCCGCCCACGATCGCGACGCGGGGCTCCTCGTTCGGGAGCACCTCGTGCACGGCGTCGATGGCCACCTGCTGCTCGGTGGAGGTCACGTCGTTGACCGTGAACTCGGTGCCGCCGCGGAAGTCGATGCCCAGGGTGAGGCCTTTGACGAGGATCACGGCGATCGACGCGACCGCGAGGATGCCCGCCACGGTGAACCAGCGCGCACGGCGCTGCACGATCGGGTAGGACCGCCGGCCCGTGTAGAGGTCATTGCCCCACTGGGCGAATCGCATGCGGGCCATCAGCGGCTCTCCTCGTTCGTGCCGGAGTGGTTCTCACCGGTCGCCGAGGGCGACGTCCCGTCGTCGGGTTCCCTGCCCGGCCCCGTGTCCGCCTCCTCGGCGGCCGCCCGGCGCTCCGCCGCGCGGCGCTCGGCGATCGTGAGCCGTCGTCCGGCGGCGTCGGTCACCGGGGCGGCGGGCGCCTGGCGGGCCCCGCTGTGCACGGCCTGGGCCGGGACGCGCTCGCCCGGCACGTCGGCGTCGGCGGAGCCAGTGTCGGCCCCGTCGGCGGCGGCACCCGCCGCGGCGGGCTGCGGCATCCGCACCCGCCCGGCACCCACGTACCGCGGGCCGGTGCCCGCGCGCAGCCGCTCGGGCGACAGGCCCGACCAGAGGTGGCCGTCCCGGAAGAACGGGATCTTGGTGAGGACCTCCATCATCGGGTGCGTGAACCAGAAGACGACGGCGACGTCGATGATCGTCGTCAGACCCAGCGTGAACGCGAAGCCCTGCACGCCGCCGACGGCGAGGAAGTACAGGATGACCGCGGAGATCAGGTTGACGGCCTTGGCCGCCAGGACCGTGCGCCGGGCGCGTGCCCAGCCCCGCTCGACGGCGTAGGCCAGCGTGCGCCCGTCGCGCAGCTCGTCTCGGATGCGTTCGAAGTACACGATGAACGAGTCGGCCGTGAACCCGATCGCGACGATGAGGCCGGCGACGCCCGCGAGCGAGAGCCGGTAGCCCATCCCCCACGAGAGCAACGCGATCGACACGTAGGTGATCACTCCCGCGACGACCAGCGACGCGACGGTGAGCAGTCCGAGCGTGCGGTACTGCAGCAGCGAGTACACGACGACGAGGGCGAGGCCGATGAGGCCCGCGATCAGACCGTTGCGCAGCTGCTCGGAGCCGAGCGTCGCGGAGATGACCTCCTGGCTCTCGACCGTGTACTGCACCGGCAGCGCGCCGAAGCTCAGCTGGTTCGCCAGCGTGGCCGCGCTGTCGCGGGTGAACGACCCGGAGATCGTCGCCTGGCCGTTGGAGATGATGACGCCCGGGTCGAGGGACGGAGCCGACACGACGAGGCCGTCCAGCACGATGGCGAACTGGTTGCGCGGCGCCTCGAGGCCCTGCAGGCGGGTCGTGGTCTCGCGGAACTCCTTCGTGCCCACGGAGTCGAAGTTGAGGAACACGCCCCACTCGTTGGTGGTGGTGCCGTTCGCGCCCGGGACCAGACCGGAGCTCGCGGACGCGATGTGCACGCCGTCGACCTCCATCGGGCCGAGGATGTACTTCATCCCGTCCTGCTCGCCGCAGGTGACCAGCGGCTTGTCCGGGTCGTCACCGCCGCCGCCCTTGAGGTTGGCAGGGTCGGTGCAGTCCAGCTCCTCGAACTGCTTCTGGATCTCCGGCGTGATCTGCGCCAGGTCGCTCGGGTCGGACGCCGCGGCCTCCTCGCCCTCCGGGGTGGCGGAGGGGGACGGCGACGGGTCGGCGCCGTCGGTCGCGGTCGCCGTCGCGCTCGGCGTGGCCGACGGGTCGGTGTCCGCCGGGACGGACAGCGGCGCACCCGCGCTCTTGCCGCTCGGGGTGTCGCCGGCGGCGTCCTCGGCCCCGGCGTCGTCCGTCGCCGCGTCGCCGGAGTCGGCGCTCGGGGAGGCGGACGGCTGGGGGGTCGGCGTGCCCGCGGCGTACGTCAGGACGGGACGGAAGCGCATCTGCGCGGGCTGCGAGATGAGGTCGATCGTCTCCTGCGACACCTCGCCAGGGATGCCCACGACGATGTTCTGGGAACCCTGCGCGGTGATCTCCGCCTCGGAGACGCCCGAGGAGTCGATGCGCTGGCGGATGACGTTGATCGACTCGTCGATCGTCTCCGACGTGACCTGCGACCCGTCGGTGGTGTCAGCCTTCAGGATCAGCTGCGTGCCGCCCTGCAGGTCGAGCGCCAGCCCCGGTGCCCAGCTCGCGCCGTCCGGGTTGGAGTCGGACTTGGCGTCCCAGAAGACGCCGGCGCCGAGGGCGAGGAACGGCAGGACGATCGTCAGGATCGTGAAGACCACGAGGGTGCGTACCGGACGCGACCGCTTCGTGCGTGAGTTCGCCAACTTCTGTCTCTTCCCGTCTGCGCGCCGCCGCGGGGCCGGCGCGTGATGGCGCCGGCCGGGATCCCCCCGACCGGCGCGTCGTCAGGCCGACGGGCGCGACCGCCCGCCGTCCCATGTCGCTGGTGCTGTCACTTCGGTGCTGTCACTTCGTGGTGCCGGCCTCGCCCTCGTCACGACGCTGCTGCTCCCGGTACTCCCGCTGCGCGGTGTCCAGGCTCGACAGGTCGTCGGGGACGTCGATGTGACCGTCGCCGGAGGTGATCGTACCGGTCGCGGTGGAGTCGGTTGTGACGTCGGTCTCGTCGGCCGCCTCGGCGGGCGCGGCGGGCTCCTCGACCGGCGTGTCGACGCGCTTGGCGATGGCCGCGCGCAGCCAGCGGGTCTGCGCGCCGCCGGGGGCCGTCTCGATGGTGACGGTGTCGGTCGCCTCGTCGATCTCCACGACCGTGCCGAAGAGGCCCGAACCGGTCATGACCTCCTGGCCCGGCGCGAGCTGCGACCGGAACTCGGCCTGCTGCTTCTGCTGCTTGCGCGTCCGCTGGCTCATGAAGAACATGAGGCCGGCGAGGACCACGAAGAGGATGATGAGTTCCACGGAGCGTCCTTGTCTGTCGCTGCCCGACGGTCGTGACCGACCGGGCGTCGGGGGCGCAGGGTCCTGCGCACACGGGCCCCAACGAGCACGGCACCCGTCGAGTTCCGGCCCCGGGCCGTCGGCGGCCGGGGGCGTCCCCAGTCTACTGGGGCGCCCCGCCGTCACCGCCGCCGGCGCCGGACCCGTCGAACAGCGTCCCCCCGAGCGGGGCGCCCCACGCCCCGGGCGGCGGCTCGAGCCCGAGGTGCTCCCAGGCGGCCTGCGTCGCGACGCGCCCGCGCGGCGTGCGGCCCAGGAGCCCCTCGCGCACGAGGTAGGGCTCGGCCACCGTCTCCACGGTGTCGGGCTCCTCCCCGACGGTCATCGCGAGGGTGCCCAGCCCCACGGGGCCGCCGCCGAACCGGCGGCAGACGGCGTCGAGGACGGCGCGGTCCAGGCGGTCCAGCCCGATGGGGTCGACCTCGTAGACCTCCAGCGCCGCCCGGGCGGCCCGCAGGTCGAGGCTGCCGTCCCCGCGCACCTGCGCCCAGTCGCGCACGCGGCGCAGCAGGCGGTTCGCGATGCGGGGCGTGCCGCGCGACCGCCCGGCGATCTCGTGCGCGGCCGCGTGCTGGATGGCGACGCCCAGCAGCCCGGCGGACCGGGTGATGACCCGCTCCAGCTCGTGGGCGTCGTAGAAGTCGAGGTGGCCGGTGAACCCGAACCGGTCGCGCAGCGGCGCGGGCAGCAGGCCCGACCGCGTCGTCGCGCCGACGACGGTGAACGGCGGCAGCGCCAGCGGGATCGCACTCGCGCCCGCCCCCTTGCCGACGACGACGTCGACGCGGAAGTCCTCCATCGCGACGTAGAGCAGCTCCTCGGCGGGGCGCGCCAGGCGGTGGATCTCGTCGATGAAGAGCACCTCGCCCTCCTCGAGCGAGGACAGCACCGCCGCGAGATCGCCCGCGTGCTGGATCGCCGGGCCGCTCGTGACCCGCAGCGACGTGCCCAGCTCTGCCGCGATGATCATCGCCAGCGTCGTCTTGCCGAGCCCGGGCGGCCCCGACAGGAGCACGTGGTCGGGCGACGCGTCCCGTGCCAGCGCGGCCTGGAGCACCAGGGAGAGCTGGTCGCGCACCACGCGCTGCCCGACGAACTCGTCCAGCTTCTTGGGGCGCAGCGCCGCCTCGGCCGCGCGCTCGACGTCGTCGGCCGAGGAGGTGACGAGCCGCTCCCCGCCGTACTCCGGCTCCAGCGGCTCAGCCACGCCGTCCGCCCAGGGAGCGCAGGGCCGCGCGCAGCGTGGCCGCGACATCGATAGGGCCGTTGACGTGCCCGTCGTCGCCGGCGTCCGCGAGGACGCGGTCGACGGTGTCCTGGGCGACCTTGGCCGCCCAGCCCAGGCCGACCAGCGCCTCGACCACCTGGTCGCGCGCCGGGTCTCCCGCCGCGACCGGGGGTGCGTCCGGCACGGCCGCGCCGCCGGCGTCGGGGGACGGCGCGCCCAGCTTGCCGGACAGCTCGAGCACGAGGCGCTGGGCGCTCTTGGGCCCGACGCCGGGGATGCGGCGCAGCGCCGCGAGGTCCTCGGACGCGACGGCGCGACGCAGCGCGTCGGGGGTCAGCACGGCGAGCATGGCGAGCGCGATGCGCGGGCCGACGCCCGAGACCGACTGCGCGGTCTCGAACACCTCGCGCTCGTCCGCCTCGGCGAACCCGAACACCGTCATCGAGTCCTCGCGGACGACGAGCGTGGTGTGCAGCTGCGCCCGCTCCCCGACCCGCAGGCCCGCCAGCGTGCCCGGGGTGGCGTGCACGAGGTACCCGACCCCGCCGACGTCGAGCACGGCCCGCTCCAGCGTCACGTGCGTGACCGTGCCGGTCAGGGAGGCGATCACCCGTGGTCCTTCCGTCGAACCCTCGAACACCCGTACGAGGCGTCACTGTAACAACCGGCGCCGACGCCGGGGCGGCGACACACGCCGCCGGGGACCGGCCGGTGCACGCTCAGCGGCGGGCGCGGGAGGGCGCGCCACGGTGCGAGCTCGTCCGCGCGGTGCGCTCGGCCGCGGCCCAGGCGCGCTGGGCCGGGGTGAGCTCGTTCCGCTCGCCGCCCTGGAGCGCGCCCGACGGCCGCCACAGGTGGGTGACGGCGAGGGCGAGCGCGTCGGCGGCGTCGGCAGGACGCGGCAGCTCGGCCAGCCCGAGGATGCGCGCGATCATGCGCTGCACCTGCTCCTTGTCGGCGCGACCGGACCCTGTGACGGCGGCCTTGACCTCGCTCGGCGTGTGCATCGCGACCGGGACCCCGCGCCGGGCGGCCGCGACCATCGCGAGGCCCGCGACCTGGGCGGTGCCCATCACGGTGCCGCGGTTGTTCTGGGCGAAGACGCGCTCCACGGCGACGACGTCGGGCACCGTGCGCTCGAGCCACTCCTCGAGCCCTTCGGCGACGCGCAGCAGCCGGAGGTCGACGCTCAGCTCGGGCTCGCTGCGCACGACCCCGACGTCGACCATGCGGGCCTTGCGACCCGGCAACGAGTCGACGACGCCGACACCGCACCGGGTCAGCCCCGGGTCCACCCCCAGCACGCGCACGTCGTCACCCTCTCACGCACCCGGCCGAGGTAGTCCGAGATTCGCCGAGGTAGTCCAGATCCCCGCGAGGCAGTTCGACAGACCACGAGGTAGTTCAGCAGGTCGCGAGGTAGTCCGAGGCTGGCGCAGAGAACTACCTCGCGCTCGCCTCGACTACCTCGCGGTGATCTGAACTACCTCGCGGAAAGGGACGGTCGGAGAGATCAGTCCTCGTCGAGGGCGGCCATGACCTCGTCGGAGGCGTCGAAGTTCGCGTAGACGTTCTGCACGTCGTCGCTGTCCTCGAGCGCGTCGATGAGACGCATGATCTTGCGCGCGCCCTCGACGTCGACCTCGACCTCCATGGACGGGTGCCAGATGGAGTCGGCCGAGTCGTACTCGATGCCGGCCTCCTGGATGGCGGTGCGCACGGCGACCAGGTCGGTGGCCTCCGAGAGGACCTCGATGACGTCGCCCTCGTCGCTGACCTCCTCGGCGCCCGCGTCGAGCGCGGCCAGCATGACGTCGTCCTCGGTGACGCCCTCGGCCTTCGGCACCACGACGAGGCCCTTGCGCGAGAACAGGTAGGACACCGAGCCCGGGTCGGCCAGGTTGCCGCCGTTGCGCGAGAACGCGAGGCGCACCTCGGAGGCGGCGCGGTTCTTGTTGTCCGTGAGGCACTCGACGAGGACGGCGATGCCGTTCGCGCCGTAGCCCTCGTACATGATCGTCTGGTAGTCGACGGCGTCGGCGCCCTCGCCGGAGCCGCGCTTGACGGCGCGGTCGATGTTGTCGTTCGGGACCGACGACTTCTTCGCCTTCTGGATGGCGTCGAACAGCGTCGGGTTACCGGCCGGGTCCCCGCCGCCCGTGCGCGCGGCGACCTCGATGTTCTTGATCAGCTTCGCGAAAAGCTTGCCGCGCTTGGCGTCGATCGCCGCCTTCTTGTGCTTGGTCGTGGCCCACTTGGAGTGACCTGACATGCGCTCCCTAACTCCTTCGCGATGCTTGGACGAGCCGGACGAACAACCCGTGCACACGCGCGTCCCCCGTGATCTCCGGGTGGAACGCGGTGGCGAGCAGCCGTCCCTGACGTGCTGCGACGATCTTACCGGCGGCGGGCCCCACCGCGGAGCCGTCCGCCCAGCGGTCCGGGATGCGGGCGAGCACCTCGACGTCCGGGCCCGCCTCCTCGACCCACGGCGCGCGGATGAACGCGGTGCGCACCGGTCGGCCGCCCGGCGCGTCCGAGACGCCCGCGACCTGCAGGTCCGCCTCGAACGAGTCGACCTGACGACCGAACGCGTTGCGCCGCACCACCACGTCCATCCCGCCCAGCGTGCGCTGGTCGGCGGTGCCGCCCTCGATGCGGTCGGCCAGCAGGATCATGCCCGCGCACGAGCCGAACACGGGCAGACCGTCGCCGATCAGGCGCCGCAGCGGGTCGGCCAGCTCGAAGAGCCGCAGCAGCTTGTCGATCGTCGTCGACTCCCCGCCCGGCAGGACGAGCCCGTCCAGCGCCTCCAGCTCGGACGGGCGGCGCACCCCCACCGCGCGCGCCCCTGCCTGCTCCAGAGCCGCGACGTGCTCGCGCACGTCGCCCTGCAGGGCGAGCACGCCGACGGTGGGCCGGGCCGCGCCCGGGGTCGGGACGTCGGTCGTCACCGCCGGAGCTCCTCCGGGTCGGCCGGCTCGTCGTCGTGCTCGACGCCGAGGTGGCGCACGGTGCCGTCCCACCCGGCGGCCAGGGCGTCGACGACGTCCGGCAGGGCGGTTGGGAACACCTCGCGCGTCTCGGCGCGCAGCTCGGCGGTCGTCAGCCAGCGCATCTCGTCGAGCACGTCGCGCTCCTCCGGCGTCCACCCGTCGTCCGTGGGCCGGTGGCCGCCGTCCACGCGCGCCAGGAAGAAGACCTCCTGCTGGCGGCACGTCTCGGCGAAAAAGTGGAAGTACGCGTCGCGGGTCAGCACGGGGCCTACGAGGTCGCCCGGCGCGAGGGCGAGGCCGGCCTCCTCGCGCAGCTCGCGGAGGGCGGCGTCGACCTCGCTCTCGCCGGCGTCGATGCCGCCGCCGACGGTGAACCACCACGACCGGTCGGGCTGGTCGGCGTCGTGTCCGCGCACCAGCAGCACCCGGCCGGCGTCGTCGAGCACGATGACGCGCGCGGCGCGCCGCTGGCGCAGCCCGTCCGGTCCGACCGCCCAGTCGTCGCCGAGGGCGGGCGTCACCAGCCCCGCTCCGCCAGGCGCACCGGCGCCGGCTCGGCCTCGACGTTGATGCCCACCATGGCCTCGCCCAGCCCGCGGGACACCTTGGCGACGACGTCGGGGTCGTCGTGGAAGGTGGTGGCCTGGACGATCGCCTTGGCACGCGCGACGGGGTCGCCCGACTTGAAGATGCCGGAGCCGACGAACACGCCCTCCGCGCCGAGCTGCATCATCATCGCGGCGTCCGCCGGGGTGGCGATGCCGCCCGCGGTGAACAGCACGACCGGGAGCTTCCCGGCCCGCGCGACCTCGGCGACCAGCTCGTACGGGGCCTGCAACTCCTTGGCCGCGACGAACAGCTCGTCCTCCGGGAGCGACGTCAGCCGGCGGATCTGCGCGCGGATCTGCCGCATGTGCGTGGTCGCGTTGGAGACGTCGCCCGTGCCGGCCTCGCCCTTGGAGCGGATCATCGCCGCGCCCTCGGTGATGCGGCGCAGCGCCTCGCCGAGGTTGGTCGCACCGCACACGAACGGCACGGTGAACTGCCACTTGTCGATGTGGTTGGCGTAGTCGGCGGGTGTGAGCACCTCCGACTCGTCGATGTAGTCGACGCCCAGGGACTGCAGCACCTGCGCCTCGACGAAGTGCCCGATGCGCGCCTTCGCCATCACGGGGATCGAGACGGCGTCGATGATGCCGTCGATCATGTCGGGGTCGCTCATGCGGGCGACGCCGCCCTGCGAACGGATGTCGGCGGGCACCCGCTCCAGGGCCATGACGGCGACGGCGCCGGCGTCCTCGGCGATCTTCGCCTGCTCGGGCGTGACGACGTCCATGATGACGCCGCCCTTGAGCATCTCGGCCATGCCGCGCTTGACGCGGGCCGTGCCCACCTCGCCCGCGGGGATCCGGCCGTCGCTGCCGATGGTCTCGCTCAACGCAACCTCGCTCGTGTCGCAGTGGGACGCGTGACCGCTGTCACGCACCGTCCATCCTAGTTCCGCGCGTCAGGCTCCGGAGAGCCCCTCCGGCATCTGGTCGTCCAGCTCGACCGTCCGCGGCAGCGCCGCGTGCCCGGACAGCCGCAGCAGGCGCACGTACCAGGTCCGTCGTGCCCGGCGCGCCTGGGCCACGGCCTCGTTGTGGAACCTCCGCGCCAGCTGGGCGCGGTACCAGGCCGCCGAGAGCTGGCCCAGCAGCTCGTCGCCGTCCGGCGCGCCGCGCAGCTCCGCCAGCGCCTCGTCGTCGCCGAGCGCGGAGCGCAGCGTGGCGGACAGCTCGCTCTCGGCACGCTCGCGGTCGGGGCCGAGACCCTCGAGCGCGAGCTCCGCGCCGGGCGCGGGCGGCGGGGCGGCGTCCTCCACGACGGCGAACGCGGCGTCCGCGACGAGCACGGCCCCCGCCGGGTCGAGCAGCCCCGAGGAGGCCAGGTCGATGGCGGCTCCCGCGCGGCGCGCGAGCTGGGCCTGCAGCGCGATGCGCGACGCGACCACCTTGCGGTGCAGCCGGTCGAGGCGTGAGGCCGAGATCCAGGCGAGCCACACCGCCACGGCCGCGACGACGAGGACGACGAGCGCGAGCTCTGACCAGGTCATGCGCCCTCACCTCCCGCGGCGCGCCGGGTGCGCAGCCAGCCGACGGCGCTCTCCGTCCGCGTCGGTGCCACCGGGGAGCCCAGCGCCTCCCCCGCGGCCACGGCCATCTCGTAGACCGCGAGCACCTGCTCGGTCACCGCGGCCCAGTCGAACCGGCGCACGAACGCCGTGGCGCGCTCCCGCCGCTCCCGGGTGCCGGCGACGTCGCCCAGGGCCTCGAGGACGGTCCGGGCCAGGTCGTCGGGCTCGCCGGTGCGGAACAACCGCCCTGCGGCACCCTCGTCCAGCACCCGGCGGAACGCCCCGAGGTCGCTGGCCACGACGCCGGCTCCGGCGCTCATCGCCTCGACCAGCACGATGCCGAAGCTCTCGCCGCCCGTCTGCGGCGCGACGTACAGGTCCGCCGACGCGAGCAGCGACGCCTTGTCCTCGTCGCTCACGCCGCCGAGGAACTCGAACGACCCGGCGTGCGGGCCGAGCGCCTCGAGCGCCGCGTCCCGGCCGTCGTCGCCCTTGCCGGCCACGAGGAAGCGCGCCCCCGGCACCTGCTCGAGCACCCGCGGCGCCGCCGCGGCGAGCACCTGGAGCCCCTTGCGCGGCTCGTCGAGCCGGCCGAGGAACGCGATCGTCGGCGCCTCGGGGGTGCCGCGCCACCGGTCGGACGGCGCGGCGGCCGCGAAGGTGTCCACGTAGACGCCGTTCGGGATGACGACGGCGTCGCCGCCCACGTGGTCGACGAGGGTACGGCGCGCGTCCTCCGACACGGCGATGCGCCCGGAGATCTTCTCCAGGGACTGCCGCAGCAGCGGGAACGCGACCTGGAGGGCGCGGGACCGCTCCTGGGAGGTGTGGAACGTGGCCACGACGGGCCCTTCGGCCAGCCACAGCGCGAGCATGGACAGGCTGGGCACCATCGGCTCGTGCAGGTGCAGGACGTCGAACTCCCCCGCCTCGAGCCAGCGCCGCACCCGCGCCGCGGTGCGCGGCCCGAACGTCAGGCGCGCGACGGAGCCGTTGTAGCGCACGGGGATCGCACGGCCCGCGGACGTGACGACGTCGGGCACCGGGGTCTCGTCGTCGGCCGGGGCCAGCACCGAGACCTCGTGCCCGGCGCGCTGGAGCGCGCCGGCGAGGTCGCGCACGTGGAACTGGACCCCGCCCGGGGCGTCGAACGAGTACGGACAGACGATGCCGACGCGCAGCGGGCGCGACGGCGTCACGGCCACCGCGGCGTCCGGGACCGCGCTCATGCCTCGCCCGCCTCGGCCTTGGTGCGCGCGTACCGCTCGGCGTCGAGGTCGTCGACGAAGACGCGCTGCAGCATGTGCCAGTCCTGCGTGGACTCCTGCAGGGTGACGGCGATCGCGTCCACCCAGCCCTGCGTCATGCGCGCCACCCGGTCCTTGCGGTGCAGGCCGGAGTCGTCGGGCACCGGGACCGGCGGGTAGAACCGGATGACGATGCCCCAGGCGGTGCCGGCGGCACGCCGGCGCTCGCCGGTGAGGCGCTCGTAGGTGATGCCCACGGGAACGAGCGGGACCTTGGCCGCGAGCGCCAGGGCCGCAGGCCCTGCGGCGACGCGGGCGCGGTGCCCGCACAGGTCCACCTCGACGCCGGACGCCGTGAGGTCGCGGTCGGCGAGCAGCGGGATGATGCTCCCGCCCTTCACGGCGCCGCGCACGAGGTTGCGGAACACGTCGTGGTCGCCCAGCGGCAGCACCTCGATGCCGATCGAGCGGCGGAACTCGACGAACTCGACGAACAGCTCCTCCGGCTTGAGCCGCTCGGCGACCGTCAGGACCGGGGCGATGTGCGGGGTCGCGTAGGCGCCGGCGAGGTCCCAGTTGCCGAGGTGCGCCAGCGCGAGGGACACGCCCTGCCCGTCGGCGACCGGGCCCGCGACGTTCTCGTACCCGTCCACGCGCACGCGCGCGGTGACCTGCTTCGCGGTGGCCCCCTGCAGGGTGAACGCCTCGCGGAAGTACCGCATGTAGGAGCGCATGCCCGCCCTGGTGAGGCGGCGCAGCTCAGGACCGTCGAGGTCGGGGCGCACGCGCGCGTAGTTCGCCTCGAGGCGGCGCACCCCCTCGGTGCGGCGCAGCCACGTGAGGTCGGCGACGGCGGTGAAGGCCGCGCGCAGCACCGGCTCCGGGACCTTGGGCGCGTGGCGCCAGGCGAACGTGTACAGGCGGGCGACGTCGATCCGCATCAGGCCTCCGGGTCGGGGCGGTCGGTGGGTGCGTGCGGGGCGGGCGCGGCGGCCAGCTGCCGGCGGACCGTCGAGACGCGCTGGACGACGGTGACGAGGCTGGCGACGGCGAGCAGGGTCAACGCGATCTCGGTCACGAGCACCGGCAGCCCCACCTGCGTGAACGCGACCGCCACAAGGGCCACGACGAGCCGGTCGGTGCGCTCCGCGATGCCGACGGCGGCCGTCGCCCCCACGCTCTCGGCACGGGCCCGGGCGTACGGCACCACGGACCCGAGCACCAGGCAGGCGAGGGACGCGCCGATCCCCCACGTGGCGTGCGGCAGGTCCGGGTGGAGCACGAACCACAGCGTGATGCCGGCGAAGACGGCGCCGTCCGAGACCCGGTCGAGGGTGGAGTCGAGGAACGCCCCCCACGGCCCGGTGCGGCCCGACAGCCGTGCCATGACGCCGTCCATCGAGTCCGCGAGCGCGAACAGGCCGATGAGGACGCCGCCGAGCAGGACGTGCCCGGCGGGCAGCAGCGTGAGGGCGAGGACGACGACGACCACCGTGCCGGCGATCGTCACGGCGTCCGGCGACACCCCCAGTCTCAGGAGCAGCCGTGCGGGCGGGGTGAACAGCCGCTGCATCGTCGCCCGCAGGCCACCGAGCATCAGCGCCCCCCGTCGGGTTCGCTGCCGGCGTCCGTGCCCGCGCCGGCGGCGGGCCAGGCCGCGGCGAGCCGGGCGTGCGTGTCGGCCAGCAGCTCCGGCAGGGCCTTGGTCTGGCCGACCACGGGCAGGAAGTTCGCGTCGCCCAGCCAGCGCGGCACGACGTGCTGGTGCAGGTGCGCCGCGATGCCGGCGCCCGCGACCTCACCCTGGTTCATCCCGATGTTGTAGCCGGCCGGCCCGTACACCTCGGTGAGGGTGCGGATCGCCGTCTGGGTCATCGTGGCCAGCTCGGTGGTCTCCGACGGCGTGAGGTCGACGTAGCCGGACACGTGCCGGTACGGCAGCACCATGAGGTGACCGGAGTTGTACGGGTACAGGTTCAGCACCACGTAGCACTCGGCCCCGCGGGCGACGACGAGGCCGGCCTCGTCG
>NZ_JBHVBO010000022.1:0-42390 GCF_042668085.1 Isoptericola sp. NPDC057391
CCGCCCTGGCCCTGACGCGTCGCGGGTCGGTAGGCTGAGGCGCGCATCGAAGCGCTTCGACGATCCACGGGGGGTATCGCGGCATGACGTCTGGTCTCGCACGGCTCACGGACGAGCTGGGCATCCTGTACGGCGGGGACTACAACCCTGAGCAGTGGGACCCGTCCGTCTGGCGGGAGGACGTCGCGCTGATGCGCGAGGCGGGGGTCAACCTCGTCACGGTGGGCGTGTTCAGCTGGTCGCACCTCGAGCCGCGGCCGGGGGAGTACCGCTTCGACTGGATGGACCAGGTGCTCGACCTGCTGCTCGACGCGGGGATCGCCGTCGACCTCGCCACCCCCGTCGCCTCTCCGCCGCCGTGGCTGGGCCACCTCCACCCGGAGTCCCTGCCGACGATGGCCGACGGCACGGTGCTGAGCTACGGGTCCCGCAACCAGTTCTGCCCGTCGTCCGACGCCTATCGCGCCGCGGCCGTGGGCATCGCCGAGCAGGTCGTGGCGCGCTACGCCAGCCATCCCGCCGTGCGGATGTGGCACGCGGGCAACGAGTACGGCCAGGTCTGCTTCTGCGACCGCTGCGCCGAGCGCTTCCGCGACTGGCTGCGCGCGCGGTACGGCACCCTCGACGCGCTCAACGCCGCGTGGGCCACCGTGGTGTGGTCGCAGGAGTACGGCGACTGGGCCGAGATCCTGCCGCCGCGCGTCGCGCCGTACCACCGCAACCCGTCGCAGGAGCTCGACTTCCGGCGCTTCGGCTCCGACCTGCTGCTGGACCTCTACCGCGAGCAGAGGGCGGTCGTCCGGCGGCACGACCCCGCCCGCCCGGTCACGACCAACCTCATGGGGTTCTTCGGCGGCATCGACCCGCACCACTGGCGCGCCGACCTCGACGTGATCGCCGACGACGCCTACCCCGACCCGGCCTCCCCCGACGCCGCCGCGGACGCGGCGCTCGTCAACCACCTGGCGCGCGGGCTGGCGGACGGCGGGCCGTGGCTGCGCATGGAGCAGGCGGCGAGCGCCGTGAGCTGGCGCGAGCACAACCTCACGAAGTCGCCCGCGCGGCTGCGCACCGAGGTGCTGCAGGCGCTCGCGCACGGCTGCGACGGCGCCCTGTTCTTCCAGTGGCGCCAGGCGCGCTCCGGGCCCGAGCGGTTCCACTCCGCGATGCTGCCGGTCGCCGGCGCGGACACGGCCGTGCACGAGGGCGTCCGTCGCCTGGGCGCCGAGCTGCGCGCGCTGCGCGGCCTCGTCGGCGCGCCCGTGCACCGCCGCGTGGCGCTCCTGTGGGACTGGACGTCGTGGTGGGCCGCCACCCAGGTCGCGCTCCCCACGGCACGCCTCGACCCGCTCGCCACGCTGCAGGCCTGGCACCGCGAGCTGTGGCGGCTCGGCGTGGTGGTCGACGTCGTTCCCGCAGACCGGGACAACGTCGCGCTGGACGGGTACGACCTGCTGCTCGCCCCCGCCCAGTACGTGCTCGACGACGACGCCGCGGCCCGCCTCGACGCGTACGTCGCGGGCGGCGGCCACCTCGTGTGGGGGCCGTTCGGCGGGGTCGCGGACGGGTCGTCCCACCTGCACGTCGGGCGGTCGCCCGCGTTGCTGCGGCACGTGCTCGGCGTCTCCGCGGAGGAGTGGGTGCCGCTGCCCGACGGCGGCAGCTCCGTGGTGTGGACGGACACGGGGCTCGGCGACCGGCCCGGCACCGCCACGGTGCTGGGCGAGCGCACGCGGTCCGACGGCGCCGCGGTGCTCGCGACCTACGACGACGGACCCCTGGCCGGGTGCGTCACCGTCGCGCACCACGCGTACGGCGCGGGCCGCGCCTGGTACGTCGGGGCCGACCTCACCGGGCCCGGCGGCGCCCTCACCACGGTGCTGCGCGCCGCGCTGGACGGCGCGGGGGTGCCGCTCGGCGGCCAGGTCCCCGGCGTCGAGACCGTGTGGCGCGGTGCCACCCTGGTCGCCGTCAACCACACCGGCCACCCCGCGACGCTCGACCTCCCGGCCGCCCTCGCGGCCGGGCCCGATGTCGTCCGCGCGGCCGCCGGGCTGACCGACGCGCTCACCGGGTCGCGGTACCGTCCGGCCGACACCCTCCCGCTCGCCCCCCACGACGTCGTCGTCCTCGGAGCGGGATGACCGCACCTGCGCGAGCGCGTCCTGAACCGGAGCCGGCTCAGGCCCCGACGTCCCCGTCCACGTAGTACCAGCGCCCGCCCTCGCGCACGAACCGGCTGACCTCGTGCAGACGGCCGCGCTCGCCCGTCGTCGTCTCGCGGTACTGCGCGACGAACTCGACCTCGCCGCCGTCGTCGAACGGGCCGCCCGCGTGGGTGGCCAGCACGACGAGGCGCCGCCACTCCTGGTCGGCGTCGAGCTCCAGCGACGGCGGCCGCGTGCGGGGGTGCCACGTGGCGCGCAGGTAGGCGGCGTCGCCGACGGCGAACGCGGTGTACCGCGAGCGCATCAGCGCCTCCGCGGTGGGGGCGGGTCGGTCGCCGCGCAGCAGCGGCCCGCAGCACGCGCCGAAGGTGTCGCCGGAGCCGCAGGGGCAGCGGTCGTCGTCGAGCACGGGTCCTCCTGTGGGTCGGTGCGTCGGGTCAGTGCGCGCCGGGCAGGCGCGGGTTGAACCGCTCCTCGCCGAGCGCGACGAGCAGCGCCAGCGCCACGACGACGGCGCTCGCGAGCGGGACGACGCGTACGTCGACGGCGGCGACCAGCGCCGCGCCCAGCCCGGAGCCGGCAGCGATGCCCACGTTGAACATGGACGACGAGATCGCCACCCCCATGTTGGTCGAACCCGGGGCCACGAGCATCACGCGGTGCGACAGGGCGGGTGGTACGCAGGAGAACGAGAAGCCGAACAGCGCCAGGGACGCGACGGCGGCGACCGGCTGCTCGCCGAACGCCCACAGGCATGTCAGCGCCACGGTGAGCACCCCGAGCGCCACCAGCAGCACCGCCACCGGGCGGGCGTCGATGAACCGTCCCACGACGATCGTGCCGACCACGCCGGCCGCGCCCTGCAGGAGCAGCAGCCGGGCCATGTCCGACTGCTCGAAACCGGTGACCTCGATGAAGTACTGCGTGACGAACGTGATGACGCCGAACGCGCCGGTCAGCACCAGGCCGGTCGTGACCATCTGGAAGAGGAACCGGCGCCGGTTGGGGTGCTGTGCCCTGCTCGCCCCGCCCTCCGACGGAGCCATCGTGGGGAACAACGCCAGGACGACGAACGTCACCACGAGCGACAGGGCCGCGACGGCCGCGAACGTCCACCGCCACGACGTGTGCTCGCCGAGCCACGTGCCCGCCGGCACGCCGAGCACCGGGGCGAGCGAGTTGCCGAGCGCGAGGCGCGTCATCACCCGGCCGCGCACCACGGGCCGGAACAGCCCGGTGGTCGCGGGCACCACGGCCGCCCAGAACAGCGCCTGCGCCGTCGCCGTCACCAGCCGCGCGACCAGCAGCTGCTCGTAGCTGGGGGCGAGCGCCGCCCACGCCGTCGCGACGGCGGCCACGCCCGCGCACGCGGACAGCACCCACCGGCGCGGCACGCGTCGCGCCCAGTGCGCCAGCGGCACGGTCGTGACGAGGACCACCAGCGCGTAGCCCGTGACGAGCAGGCCGATCTCGGACGTGGACCGGCCCAGGTCGGGGGCCATGAGCGTGAGCAGGCCGGACGGCAGCGACTCGACGGTGACGAACAGGAACGTCGACAGCGCCATCGCGACCAGGATGATCGTGGCGCGACGCTCGTCGACGGGTGGCGTGATGGCGGACGCCGGCGCGGGGGAACGGTTCTCAGTCATGGGGATCGAAACGATCTTAGGCGCGAGTTGTCAGGACCAGGCGCATGAAAACCCTCGCCTGGCCCTGACAGGTCCGAGGCGCGCCGAGGTGTCAGGGCCACGAGCACAGGAACTTGCTCCTGGTCCTGACAACTCGCGTGAGTGGGGTTGCGGTGACGTGCGGCGTTCCCGATTCTCGGAGGGTGCCCACGCTGGCGGAGGTGCTGACCGAGGTCGCCGGGGAGCTCTACGCCCTCGAGCCGGCGGAGTTCGTCCCCGCGCGCGACGCCCGGGCCGCCGCCCTGCGCGCCGACGACCAGGACGAGGCGGCCGACCGGGTGAAGCGGCTGCGCAAGCCGTCGACGGCGGCCTGGGTGGTCAACCTCCTCGCACGCGCCGAGGCGGAGCAGGTGGAGCAGGTGGTCGAGCTCGGCGCCGCTTTCCGCGAGGCGCAGGACGACCTCGACGGCAAGCGGCTCCGCGAGCTCACGCGGCAGCGGCGCCAGCTCGTCGCGGCGGTCGCGGCACGGGCGCGCTCGCTCGCCGTCGAGGCGGGCGCGACCGTCTCCGGCGCCGTCCTGGCGCAGGTGGAGGCCACGCTCACCGCCGCGATGATCGACGGCGACGCCGGCCGCGCCGTGCGCAGCGGGCTGCTGGTCGGCCCGCTCCAGGCCACCGGCATCGGGCGGGCCGACGTCGCGTCCGCCGTCGCCGTCCCCGACGCGCTCGGCATCGCGCCCGTCGACGACGACGGCGCGCCGTCGCGGCACCTGCACGCGGTGCCCGACCTGCCGGGAGGGGCACGTGGCGGCCGCCGTGGGGCTGCGTCGTCGCGGACGAAGGACGCCGCGGCGCGGGCGGAGGAGGAGGCGGCCCGGCAGGAGGCGGAGCAGGCGCTCGCCGAGGCGGAGGACGACGTCGCCGCCGCGCGCGACGCCGGCAGCGCGGCCGCCGCCGAGGTGAGCCGCATCGAGGGCGTCGCGCGCCGTACCGACGCCGAGCGCGACGCCGTCCGCCGTCGCCTCGCCGAGCTGGAGGACGAGGCCGCCGCCGTCGACGCCGAGCTGCGCGGCGCCGTCGTCGCCCGGCAGCGCGCCGAACGCACCCTCGCCGACGCCACCCGTCGCCGCGACGAGGCCGCCGCCCGCCTCGCCGAGGTAGCACCGAAACCGCCGAGGTAGTGCCGAACGTGCCGAGGTAGTACTACCTCGCCACACCGCGTACTACCTCGCCGTCCGGCGGACGGCGGAGGGGACGACGACGGATCTCCGTCGCCCGACGGATCCGCCAGCGCGACCGCCCTGCGAGGGTGGAGGCACCGACACCGAGGACGAAGGAGACACCATGCGCCGCCGCCGCATGCGCACGCCCCTGACCGTCACGACCGCCGCTGCGCTCGCGCTGGGCCTCGGCGCGCTGCCCGCGGGGGCGGACGAACCGCCGCAGCCTTCGACGCCACCCGCGGCGGCGTTCGACGCGGACCGCTCGTCCGTCGCCCGCGCGGTGGCCGACGCCGTCGCGGAGGCGGAACGTCGGGCGAGCGCCCGGACGTTCAGCGCTCCGAGCGAGACGTCGGGCGGGGACGACGCCGTGACGGACGCGCTCGACCGGGCGCTCGCGGACACGGCGGCGGGCGTCCCGGTCGGCGTCGTGGGACGCGTCGACGCCCCCGGCCTGCACTGGAGCGGCGCGGACGGCACGCGCCGCCTGGACGGGCGTGGGCCGGCGCGGTCGCAGGACCGGTTCCGCGCGGCGAGCAACACCAAGCTGATGGTCTCGACGCTCGTGCTGCAGGAGGTCGAGCGGGGCACGTGGACGCTCGACACCCCGGTGGTCGACGTCGTGCCCGAGGCGGCCGACGTCGTCCCCGACGCGTACGAGGACGACGTGACGCTGGAGCTGCTGCTCACGCACCGCTCGGGCCTGCCCGACCACCTCGGGCCACTCACCGCGAGCCGGATGAGCGACCCGGAGGACTACGACGAGTTCTTCGACGTCCTCGGCGAGGAGTACACGACGGCGGACCACCTCGCCGCCATGGACGACCAGCCGTGGCTGTTCGAGCCCGGGACCGACGCCTCGTACTCCAACGCCGGCTACGTGCTGCTGGGCCTCGCGCTGGAGCGCGCCACCGGGCAGGACGTCGAGCGGCTGCTGGAGAAGCGCGTCTTCAAGCCCGCCGGGATGCGCCACTCCGCGTACCCGGACGACCCGGGGTACCGGGGTCCGTTCCTGCGTGAGGCCGCGTTCACGGGCGACCTCGGGGCGGGCTGGTACGGGCTCGGCGGCTTCGACCCGAGCCTGTTCGGCTCGGCCGGCGCCGTCACCAGCACCACGGAGGACCTGCAGCGGTTCACCGAGGCGCTGGTGGCGGGCGACCTGCTCGAGCCGGAGACCGTGACCGACGCCCTCACGCCGCGCACCGTCGGCAGCCAGACGCTGCCCGACTACGGCCTCGGCGTGTACCGCCTGCCCGACCCGTGCGAGGAGAGCGCGTGGCTGTACGGGCACGATGGCGCGTCGTTCGGCACGCTCAGCATCACGCTGACCTCGCCGGACGCCGAGCGCCAGGTGACCGTGGCCCTCACCGGCCGCGACCTCACGACGCTCGAGTCCGACCTCAACACCGCCCTGGTGCCGGCGCTGCTCGCGACCTGCTGACCTGCGTCCTCGCTCCGCGTCCACGGGACCTCGGTCGGTCACTGCTCAAGGACGTCGCAACGGTCAGGAGCCCGATGCCATCACGCTGCCCACCTCCCTCGTGGTGCGCGAGTCGGCCTGAGCGGTGTCCGAGGCCGTCCCGTCCGCGGGGAACGTCGGCGGGTCGGCGCGCACCTCGTCCACCAGCTGCTCCAGCAGCACCTCCGGCTCCAGGTCGGCGGGGAGGTCCATGCCGTCGGGCACCAGGACGCCGACCGACACCAGCGCTCCCTCCGCGACGGTGGCGAGGGACGTGGTCCGGAACTCCGCGCCGTCCTCGCTTCGCTGATGGGTGGCGAGGCCGAACGGGCCGAGCTCGTCGAGCTCGATGTCGTACCGCTCGGCGGGAGCGGGCCGCCGGCCGACGTACTCGACGGACCGCACCGTGCCGTCCGGCACCCAGACCAGCGAGTCGTCGTCCAGCCCGTGCTCGGCGGCGCGCTCCGCCTCCTGCTGCAGCTCCCACACCGTGGCGCCCTCGTCCGCGAGCGTGTACGGGCCGTACGGGGAGACGGTGACGAACGTAATCACCTGGACACCGCCCACGTCGACGCCGGAGGTGGCGTCCAGCGGGTAGGGGCCGTCCTCGCGGTACCTCCAGGGGAGCAGCCCGTCGCTCGTGGTCGTGAACTGGAGGCCGGCGAAGTCGCCGGCGAACAACGGCCCGAGCGCGTCGTACATGACTGCCGAGACGCTCCATCCCGGCTGCCGCATCATCATCATCCGCGACGTGTCCACGGGCAGCGCGGTGGCGTCGTGGCCGGGGAACTCGTCCGCGGTCAGTCCCCACGGGTCCGGGCTCCAGTGCGCGGCCTCGGCGATCGCGCGGTCGTGCCGCCACTCCCGCCACGCGTCCCGGCCCAGGTGGAACCAGAGGAACAGCCCCGTCACCACGAGGCTGACGACCAGGAGCGGTGTCACGCTGGGGTTGGCGAGGACGAGGCGCGTCGTGGACCTCATGAACAGTGCTCCTCCGGGTCGGACAGTGCGTCGAACGTCTGGTCGAACCTCGTCGCCGGGTCGGAGCCGTTCTCGGTCGGGTCGAGCTCACCGACGAGCCTCTCGATCGCGCCGTCGGACAGGCCCAGGTCACGTTCGTTCTCGACCAGGGCCTCGTGCATGGCGGGGGCGTACCGGTCGACCAGTGCGTCCTCGGTGGCCCGGACCTCCTCGCGGGCCTCGTGGAGGGGCGCTTCGGTGTCGAGGAACCTCAGCGCCGGCACGCTCGCCAACGACACCGCCTCGGTCACGGCCTTGCTCCCGAGGTGCAGATGGCCGACGCCCGCCCCCGCGAGCCCGACGTAGGCCTCTCGGGCAGCCACCTCGGCCTTGGCCGCCTCGATGGTCTGGGCCTGCATCGCGCCGGCGACCGCGCCGATGTCCCCCAGCGCCGCGCGGACGAGGGGTGCGCCCGTGCTCGGGTCCGCGTCGACGACGGGCGACGTCGCGTGCTCGAGCGTCGTCGCCGCGTACCGGTCCGTCACGCCCAGCCAGGCGGCCGCCGCCTCGGGGGTGCGGGACGTCGCGCCGATCACGTCGCGCAGCGCGAAGGCGTCGAGCTGGGGCTGGACCACGAGCGGGAACAGCTCGTCGAAGCCCGGCGCCGCCTCGGCGTCGGGGCTGGTGCCCGGGGCGGGAGGCGGCTCGACGTCGGGACAGCTGGTCGTCAGCCCCTGTGCCGCGGCGGCGTCGCCCATGACCGGGACGTACGGCTCGTAGGCGAGCGCGACGGACCGCGCGGCGCCGTCCGCGAGGCCGGGGGTCAGCAGCAGCCCCCGGGGTAGGGCCTGGGTCGCGTGCGAGACGAGGAGCGCCGCACGTGCCTGGTCGCCTCGGTCGGTGGACGTCGACCCGACGTCGACGGCGGCCGAGAAGGCCCCCGCGACGGCGACGCCGCCGTCCGGCCAGCCGGCGCGGGGCACGCTGCCGAGCCACCGCGAGACCGACCCCGCGGTGCGGCTCTCGTCTGCGGGTGCGAGCCGGTCGAACGCCAGCCTCGGGTGCGCGGCGAGCCCGCCGGCGACCGCGACGAGCACCGGCGCCAGGACGGTGAACGACCCGTCGAGGGGTGCGTGCTCGCCCCACCAGGCGTCGAGCGCGTCGTCGGCGCCCGCGTGGACGGCGGCGGGCAGGGATGCCGGGAGCAGGGCGGCGGCGACCTCCGCCTCGCCGGCCGGCGTGAGCGGCGAGGCGGCGACGGCCGCGACGTCCTCCACCACCTGGCGTCCCAGGTCGCGCTGCTCCTCGGGCGACGCCGTCTGCACCCACTGGCCCACGCCGTCGCCGAGCGCCCGGGCCAGCTCGGCGTCCAGCTCCAGGCCGCGCCCGGCGTCGAGCGCGGCGGCTCGCGGCCCGCGGGCGACGAGCGCCGTGTAGAGCTGCGCGGGTGACGCGGTGTCCCAGAACACCGCCCAGAACGCGGGGTCGTCGCCGTGCGCGGTCAGGACGTGGCGGAGGTCCTCGCGCACCGTGCGCCGGTCGGCGGCGTCCCCTCCCGACACGGCGCGCGGCAGCAGCGCGACGGCCGAACGCGCGGCTGCGCCGGAGGCCTGGAGGCCCGCCACGTCCGCGCCCGCCGCGGTGATCGCCCGGACCGCGCGGACGTCGGCGAGCGACGACAGCGCGGCCGCCGACTGTCGCGACGCCGCGTCCTTCGCGTCCCGGGCGGCGCGCCAGCGGGTCTCCGCCGCAGCGACGTCGGCACGTGCCGCGGCCAGCTCGCGCTCGGCGGTGGCGAGGCGCGCGTGCGCGGACGCCGGGCCGCCGGGCAGCGCCGGGGCCCCCTGCCAGGCTGCCCCCGCCGTCACCGCTGCGGGCCCGCCGAAGCCCGGCACCGGAGCCGCGGAGGCGCCGCCCGCGGCGGCGATGTTCCACGTGGAACGGCGTGCGTCGTCCGCCTCCGCCAGCCACCGGGCTTCCCGGTCGCGGGCGTCCGTGCGGTCGGCGAGCGCCTGTCGCGCGGCCGCCTGCGCGTCGCCGAGCGCGTCGGCGTGGCGGCGCAGGGTGGCGGCCGCCGCCTCGAGCATGCCTCCGCACGCCCGGGCTCCGTCGGCCGAGGCCGTGACCCGCTCGACCGCCCGGTCGACCGCCGCGCTGCGCTGGCCGCCGAGCGCCGCGCGCACCCGCAGCAGGCGGGTGCGCGAGTCGAGGAGACGGGCCGCAGCGCGCCCCGCCGAGCCGGCGGCGTCGACCAGGGCGGGCGGGCTGCCGGGGAGCGGGCAGGGCTCGCCGGCTGGCGGCGCGAGCCGTGCTCCGAGGCCGCTGCCGTGCGGGCCCACCGGCGTCATGCGCCGGCCCCCGTGGCGTCTCCGCCGAGCAGCGCGGCCAGGTCGTGCGTCGTCGCGCGCTCCGCCCCCTCGAAGACCTCGGCTGCGTGCGAGAGCCCGACCGCGAGCGACCCGAGCTCGCCCGCGAGGGCCTCGTCGGTGGCACGCCAGGCCGCGGCGAGGTCCTGGAGGGCGGCCGACAGGCCGGCGTCGCCGCTCGCGGCGGGCGCTGCCGCGGCGACCAGCGCGCCGCGGGAGACGTCGGCGAGCGTCGCCGCGGCGCCGCGCACGTCGGCGCCCGCCGTGGCGAGGGTCGTGGTCTCGAGGTCGAGCTGAGTCATCCCGTCCCTGTCCTGGTCCGTCGTCGGGTCGTCCGTGCCTGCGCCGGGGCGCGCGGACGACGCTAACGACGACGGGCCCGGCGTCGCCGGGGTTATCCACAGGGGCGGTCCGGGAGGGCTCGGCCCGCGGCAGCGTCATGGCACGGCCGGCCGGTCAGTCCCACCAGACGCGGAACCACGGCGTGCCCGTCCCCGCGGGCGCGCGGTCGTCCGGTCTCCGCCCCCGCCACGGCGCGACCTCGTCCGGGGGCGCGTGCATGTCGTCGATGCCCAGCTCCGCGAGGGCGTCGACGACGTCGGGCGGCTCCCCGTCCGGTCCGCGCCCCGGCTCGAGGAGCACGTCCGGGCCCGGCCGGAGCAGCACCCCCGTCACGGTGATCCGTTCGTCGCAACGCAGCGGGCCGACGACGTACCCCTGCGCGCGGACCCGGTCGGGGTGCCGCACGACGGCCCGCAGCACCGCGCCGAGCGAGGGGCCGAGGTTCTGCCGCTGGGTCGCGAGCTCCACCGCGTCGAGCCGCTCCAGCAGTCCGGCGGCGGTCCGCTCGTCGAGGGCGACGAACGGGTAGAAGCCCGGTGTCGTCGAGCCCGCGAGCACGGGCTCGAGCAGGACGTCGAGCCCGTCGTCGAGCAGCCAGCCGTGCCGGCCCGGGCAGCCGCCGCCGCGGCCGCCATGGTGGGGGCTGCCCGCCCGCCGCGCGAGGGCGCGCTCGCGGGTCCAGGCGGTGCGCAGGTCGACGAGGTCCGGCGGGACGAACCGGGCCGGGTGCGGTGCGGGCGGGGGCGTCGTCGCGACGGGCATATCGGGCTCCTCGGGTCGGGGCGTCCGGGCTGGGCGTCCGTGTCCGAGGCTGGCGGGCGGAGGAGGGCGTCGGAGGCCCCGCGACCTCGACCTGTGGACGGGCGGGACCTGGGGGCAGGCTCCCGGGCGTGGCCCCCCGCGGTGGCGTCGTCGCCGGTCACGACCGATGAGTCCGGGGGTGGCGCGCCGTCCTTCCCACACCCAGGATGAGTACCCCCACCTCGGCCGACGGAGGCCCCCATGAGCGAGCTCACCACCCAGACCCTGGACGTGCCCGGCGCCGTCCTCACCTACGACGTCCGTTCGCCGGCCGTGCCCGGTGGGCACCCGCCGCTGTTCGTGCTCGCCTCCCCGATGGCGGCGTCAGGCTTCACCCAGCTGCTCGGCCACCTCGACGACCGCACCGTCATCACGTACGACCCGCGCGGCACGGAGCGGAGCACGCTCGCCGACGACGGCGAGGTGTCGGTCGAGCTGCACGCCGACGACTTCCACCGCGTGGTGGCCGCCGCCCGGCCGACGATCGGGGACGGCCCCGTGGACGTGTTCGCGTCCAGCGGCGGCGCCGTCAACGTGCTCTCGTGGATCGTGGACCATCCCGACGAGCTCGGCACCGTCGTGGCGCACGAGCCCCCGCTGTGGGCGCTGCTGGAGGACCGCGACGTGCAGCGCAAGGTCACGCAGGACATCGTGGAGACGTACCAGCGCGACGGGTTCGGGCCCGCGATGGCGAAGTTCATCCAGGTCTCCATGCAGGACGCGCCGCTCACCGAGGACTACCTGACGCAGCCCGCGCCCGACCCGTCGGCGTTCGGCCTGCCCACCGAGGACGACGGCTCCCGCGACGACCTGCTGCTGAACGGGAACATGCGGGCCCTGCCCTGGTTCGAGCCGGACCTCGACGCGCTGCGCCGCACCACCGTGCGGCTGGTGCCCGCCGTCGGCAAGGAGGGGGCGGGCACGATGCCGCGCCGCGGGGGAGAGGCGCTGGCCGCGGCGCTCGGCCTCGAGCCCGTCGTCTTCCCCGGCGACCACGGCGGCTTCGCGTCCAACGAGTGGTCGCCGGGCAACGACCCGGCGGCGTTCGCGGACCGCCTGCGGGAGGTGCTCGCCGGCTGACGAGCAGGGCGGCTCTCAGGCCCGCACCCGCGCGTCCCGGCCGACCCGTTCCAGGCCGGCGATGCCGGCCGGGGCGTACTCGAGGTACCGCTCGACGGCGGTGCGCACCTCGGGCCGTGCAGACTCCTCGGGCGGCACGCGGGCGGGGTTGAGCAGCACGGAGTGCGCCCACGCCGCGACGTCCGGGTCGGCCATGTAGGTCGCCGCCGCGCGTGCGCCGCGCCCCTGCATGGCCGCCCAGTCGGCCGGGGTGCTCCAGTAGGGGGTCGGCAGGCACAGGGCGTTCTTCTCCTCGTCCGGACGGTCGTGGCGGAGGCCTTCGACGTACCCCACGAGCGCCGCGCAGAACGGCGGGAAACCCGCACGCACCGACTGGAGCGTGATCCGCTCGCCCCAGATCGGCAGCGCGGGGCGCACCCGCAGCCCGTACGCCGCGCAGTGCACGACGACGGCGCCCTGCGGCACCGCCACCTCGTCGTCGTCGAGCACCAGCCGCCCCGGCTCGACCCGACGCAGGTGGCCGGCGCGGACCACACGGGTCACCGACCGCAACAGGTCGAGCTCCCACCGGCCGAGCGTCGGCGTGCGGGCCATGGTGGGCACGACGGCCGGGTCGATGCGCGTCATGACACCGGCGTCCTCGAGGCGCAGGAAGAGCTCGTCGGGCGACGAGGCGTCGGAGGCCGCGGCCATGAGCGTGCCCGCCATGCCCAGGAAGACCGCCGGGTCCGGCTGCATCACCGCGCGGTCGAGCATCCACGGGTCCCGCGGCCGCACCCACTGGATGGCGTCCGGGTCGACGCCGCGCCCGAGCAGCCACACCACAGCGTCGGTCGCCGTCTTCCCGGAGCCGACGACGACGAAGGCGGGGGCGTCCGCGACGTCGGGCAGCCCGCCGGCGGGGACGACGCGGGCGTCGTCGTCGACGTCGAACGGCGGCGGTCCCAGGGCGGGGACGGACGGCGAGAGGTAGCGCGCGTCCACCACCCTGCGGCGGACGCGCGGCTCGACGACGTCTCCGGACGCGAGGTCGACGAGCAGGCCGTCGCGGTACTCGTGCCCGGCGAGCAGCTCCACGCGACCGGTCGGCAGCAGCCGGTCGGCGAGCACCTCGGCGAAGTAGGCGCGGATCTCGGGCCCCGTGGCGCGCTCGTGCATCCCGCGCTCCGGGCCCGAGTCCTGGGTGCGCCCGGCACCGAGGCGGGTGGACGCGACCCCGTAGAACTGCGACGCCTGGTGCAGGCGGACGAACGGGTACGCGTCCAGCCAGTGCCCGCCCGGAGCCGCACGCCGGTCGACGAGCGTCGCGTGCGCGGCCGGGTCGTGGTCGACGAGCGCGTCGACGAATGCCATCCCGGCCGCACCGGCGCCGACGACCAGGTAGTCGGTGTCGACCGAGCGGGCCATGCTTCCAGTGACCCACCGGCGTCATGGGCCGGTCAACGGGCGCCGAGGGTGATTGAGGGTGCTCCGGGCGACGCCCGCCGCGTCCGCGTCCCGGACGACGGGGCGCGGCGCTCAGTCGTCGCCGCGCTCCTGCGCGACCTTCCCGTCCTGGATGCCGACGCGGTAGTCGGTCTCCGCGCCGTCCACCAGCACGGTGACCGACCAGTGGTACCGGCCGTCGTCCTCGTCGAGCTCGGCGTCGTCGAGGTCCCCGCCGGACGTCGCCACGGTCCGCTCGATCGCCTGCGTGATGGAGAACCTCGCGTCGGCCAGCGCGCGGCGGTCGTCGGCGTCGAGGTCGTCCTCCTGCGTACGGACCACCTCGGTGCCGTCGGCGCTGACCTCGACCTCGACGCTGATCGTGCCCGTCGCGACGTCGACCTCCCACGTGTTGTCGCGGTCCGGGTCGTCGATGGCGTAGGCGGTGCCGCCCGCCTTCTTCTCGGCGGTCGCGATCGCCAGCAGCCCGGCGGCCGTGCGGTGCTCCGGCGCGGCGGCGGACGCGCTGGCGGACGCGCCGTCGTCGTCGGTCGCGTCGTCGGTCGCGTCGTCGGTCGCGTCGTCGGTGGAGGTGTCGTCGGTCGCGGTGCCTGTCGCGTCGTCACCCGCGGACGTCGTGGTCTCGTCGGCGGGCGCCCCGGCGTCGTCGGCGCAGGCGGTGAGGGTGAGGCCGAGCGTCAGGGCGAGGGCGGCGGGGACGGCGAGGCGGCGTGCGGTGCGGTTGCTCATGACGACGATCCTCCGGACGGTCGGTGACCCCTGGATGAGGTGCGGATGTGAAGATCCTCATCCGCCACCCGGACGGCCGCGACCGGGCCTCCTGCGACGCCCCCTTGCGGTTGACGCAACGTCAACCTCTACCGTCGGTGTCATGACCCGTTCCATCCAGGACGTCGCCCGGCTCGCCGGCGTGAGCAGCCGCACCCTGCGGCACTACGACCAGATCGGTCTGCTGCCGCCGTCGGGCACCGGCTCCGGCGGGCTGCGTCAGTACGACGAGGCGGCGGTCCGGCGGCTGCAGCGCATCCTGCTGCTGCGCGACCTGGGCCTGCCGCTGTCCGACGTCGGCCGGGTGCTCGACGAGCAGGCGGACGAGGCCGGCGCGCTGCGCCGGCACCTCGACCAGCTGCGCGCCGAGCAGGACCGCCTGGCGAGGCAGATCGCCTCGGTGGAACGGACCGTGACCGCGATCGAGAAGGGAGAACAGCTCATGGCCGAGGACATGCTCGACGGCTTCGACCACACGCAGTACGAGGAGGAGGTGACCGAGCGCTGGGGCGCCGACGCGTACGCGAAGAGCGACGCGTGGTGGCGCGGGCTCGGCCCCGAGGGGCAGAAGGAGTGGCAGGCGCGCACCCAGGAGCTCGGCGAGGCCTGGAGCGAGGCGGCCCGCCGCGGCGTCGACCCGACGTCCGACGAGGCGCAGGCGCTCGCCGCCCGGCACGCCGAGTGGCTCGGTGGCATCCCCGGCACGCCGGGGTCCGAGCAGGGGCGGCCGACCAAGGAGTACGTCGTCGGCCTGGCCGAGATGTACGTGGCCGACCCGCGGTTCGCGAAGAACTACGGCGGCACCGACGGTGCCACGTTCGTGCGCGACGCCCTCGTCGCCTACGCCGAGCGCGAGCTCTGACCCGCCCCGTGAGTTGTCAGGGCCAGGTTCACAGGAACCCGCTCCTGGCCCTGACAACTCACGGCACGGGGAGTTGTCAGGGCCACGAGCGGCTATACCTGCGCGTGGCCCTGACAACTCGGGGGCCGTGGCGGGGTGGGAGGATGCCCCGGTGAGCGACGACTGGGCGGCGCAGCGCACGGAGGCGGCACGCGTGCAGGAGGAGCGCCTGCGCGCGCGGCAGGACGCCGAGCACACGGAGGCGGAGGCGCTGCTGCACGACTTCGTCCGGGCAGCGGCGGACGCCGGGCTGGAGCCGGAGCCGCTGCACGTCAAGGGCTACGGAGGGCGCGGGACGGCGCGCACGTCGCTGCGCGGCTGGTACCTGCGGCAGGACCGCACGGCCGCCGTCACGACCGACGGCACGTTCTACGTCCTCACCGCGCCGCTCACCCTGCTCGACCGGGTGCGCGGCGCGCGCGTCGCGCCGCAGCGTCCGCCGATGATCCTGGGCGCGGGCGGCAAGGACGGCAGCTCGATCGAGCTCGTCGACGCGCTCGAGCGGCTCCTGCCCGGCTGGCGGGACGCCGCGACGTAGCGGTTCCTCGTCGTCCCGCGCCGGGACGGCGAGCGCGCGCTACGTCAGCGCCTCGCCGACCGGCCCGGCGACCTCCGGCAGGGCCAGGTAGCCCGCCCAGGAACCGTCGTCGAGCGGGTACGCCGCCGCGTGGAAGCCCGGGGCCCGGTTCGTCACGCGCGGGGCCTCGATCGCCGGCGAGCCCGCCGGCAGCGGGAAGACGGCGGGCGTGAGGTCGTGCAGCGCGAGCAGGTCGCGCGGGTCGCGGGGGCTCACCCAGCGCGCCACCCGAGCGGGGAACACCAGCGGCGCACGGGACGCCAACGCGTCGCGGACCGCCCGGATGCCGAGCGGCGTGCCGGGGGTGAGCAGCAGCGGCACCTCCGGCCCGGGGCCCCGCCCGGCGAGCACCGAGTACGCGACCACGCTGCCGAGGGAGTGCGCGACGACGACGACCGGCTCGTCGCCGGACGTCGCGCCGGCCAGGGCGTCGACGAGGCCCGCGTCGATCTCCCGCCGGACGGCGTCGACGTGGAGGTAGGCGTACACGTCGCGCGTGAGCGTGAGCAGGACGGCGGCGCTCACGCCGGGCACGTAGCGGTCCACGAGCGCCAGCGCGGCGACGGCGGCCTCGACCAGCGCGTCGCCGACCACGCCCTCGGCGACGACGGGCGGCACGACGTCGGGCCGGTGCCGGGCGCCCGCGAGGATCTCGCGCGCCACGTCGAGCAGGAACCGCAGCTCGCCGTCGGGCAGCGCGCCCACGAGCCGCGGCAGGGCCGCCGGGTCCGCTGCCAGGGCGTGCACCGTCACCGGCGGCGGCGTGCCGCCGTCGACCAGCCGCTCCAAGGTGTCGCCGTAGTAGACGAACGCCGCGTCGTCGTCCGTGGGCCGCAGGGGCGACCCGGCCGCGGCGAGCCCCGCGCCGAGCGCGCCCAGCCACTGCGCCTCCAGCGCCTCCGGGTCGCGTCCGTCGAGGTCACGGCCGTGGACGAGCACCAGTCGGGTCACGCGGGCGACGGTACCGGCACCCGCGGGCAGACCGTGGCACGCTGGGCCCGTGGGAGACAGCGCAGAGTTCGTCGCAGCCCGGATCGCCGAGGTCGAGCAGCAGGAGCGCGAGCTCGTGCTCACCCGCTTCACGCACGACGACGCGTGGCAGCTCGGCTGCCTGCTCGTCGAGCTCGCCGCGGAGCGCGGCCTGGCCGTGACGGTCGACGTCCGCAAGGGCCCGCAGCAGGTGTTCCACGCGGCGCGCGAGGGCACGACGCCGGACAACGACTCGTGGGTGCAGCGCAAGGTGCGCGTCGTGGAGCGGTTCGGCGCGTCGTCGTACCTCACCGGCCTGCGCGCGCGGGTGAAGGGCGAGGACTTCAACGCCAAGCACCAGCTGCCGCTGCAGGAGTACGCGGCGCACGGCGGCGCCGTCCCCGTGCGGGTCGAGGGCGTCGGGATCGTCGGCGTCGTCACCGTGTCCGGGCTGGCGCAGGCCGACGACCACGCGCTCGTCGTCGAGGCGCTGCGCGTGCACGCCGCCGGCGGCGCCTGACCGGAGCGCGTCGCGACGCGCGCCGTCTACGGTGGGCCCGTGCCCGCCCTGCTCCTGACGAACGCCCGCCTCGCGGGCCGCACCGACCGCTGCGACATCCTGCTCGACGGCGGCCGGATCGCCGCCGTGACGCCGGCGGGCGCCTCGGCCCCGGTGCCGGTCTCGACCCTCCCCGAGCAGGTCGACGTGGACGGCCGCATGGTGGTCCCCGGGCTGTGGGACGCGCACACGCACCTCACGCAGTGGGCGATGGTGCGCCAGCGCCTCGACGTCTCGGCGGCGACGAGCGCGGCGCACGCCGCCGCCCTGGTGCGCGACCGCCTCGACCTGGCCGCCCCGCCCACCGGCGGCACGCCGCTCGTCGGCTACGGCTTCCGGTGGGCCACGTGGCCGGACACCCCCACCGCAGCGGTGCTCGACGCCGTCGCCGGTGATGTCCCCGTGGTGCTCCTGTCCGGCGACCTGCACAGCGCGTGGGCGTCGACGGCGGGCCTACGCTTCCTCGGCATCGCGGAGCACCCCACCGGGCTGCTGCGCGAGGAGGAGTGGATGCCCGCCAGCCCGCGCATCGTCACGGTGGACGACGCGGTGTCCGACGCCCTGGTGGCGGACGCGGCCCGCGCCGCGGCCGCGCGCGGCGTCGTCGGCGTCGTCGACCTCGAGGTGGCGGACAACCTCACCGCCTGGCGCCGCCGGGTGGCCGGCGGCTGGGACGGGCTGCGCGTGCGCGCCGGGGTGTGGGAGCAGCACCTGGACGCCGTGCTGGACGCCGGGCTGCGGCACGGCGACCCGCTCGGCGACCCGGCCGGGTCCGACCTGGTGACGCAGGGCCCGCTCAAGGTGATCAGCGACGGGTCGCTCAACACGCTCACCGCGTACTGCTTCGAGGAGTACGCGGGCGTCGCCGGGCCGGACGCGCACGGCATCCTCAACATCGCGACGGACCACCTCGTCCCGCTCATGACCCGCGCGCACGCCGCCGGGCTGCGGTGCGCGATCCACGCCATCGGCGACCGCGCGAACTCCCTCGCCCTGGACGCGTTCGAGGCGTCCGGCGCCCGCGGCTCCGTGGAGCACGCGCAGCTGCTGCGTCCCGACGACGTCGCCCGGTTCGCCGCGCTGGGCGTCACCGCGAGCGTGCAGCCCGAGCACGCGATGGACGACCGGGACGTCACCGAGCGGCTGTGGCCGGGTCGTGACGACCGGGCGTTCCCGCTGGCGGAGCTGCGGGCGGCGGGCGTGACGCTGGCCCTCGGGTCCGACGCGCCCGTCGCCCCGCTCGACCCGTGGGTCGCGATCGCCTCCGCCGTCACGCGGTCGCGGGACGGGCGCGCGCCCTGGCACCCCGAGCAGCGGATCGACGTCCGCTCCGCCCTCGAGGCGTCCGTCGACGGCCGGCCGCTCGACCTCGCCGTCGGCGGCCCCGCCGACCTGGCCGTGCTCGACGCCGACCCGCTCGCGCTGCCCGCGGCGCACGACGACCCGGCCGACCTCGCCGACGCGCTGCGCGGCACCGCCGTCGCCGGCACGCTCGTCGCGGGCCGCTGGACGCACCACGCCCTCTGACCCCGGCGGCCAGAGGGCGTGAGCGGTGCCGGTCAGCCGCGGAGCTCGGCGATCTCCGCGAGCAGGGCGTCACGCTGCTCGGCGCCGTCGACGTGCTTCGTCACGACGCGCTCGAGCCGGTCCCAGTCCTCGCGGGCGAGGGCGGAGAACAGCTGCTGCGCCTGGCCGGTGGACAGGTCGAGCGCGGCGAGCCGGGCGAGCAGGCCGGGGCCGGGCTCGGGCTCCGGGTCGGTTTGCTCCTGGGCGGCCTTCCAGCCGACGAACGCACCCGGGCGGTTGGTGATCATGCCCTCGACGCCGAGGTCGGTGAACCGGGTCCAGTCGGCGGCGGAGTCGATCGTCCACACGAACACGCCGACGCCCGCGGCGTTGAGGTCCTCGACGACGGACGGCCGCGTGGCCAGGGCCGAGCCGGAGGGGTTGTAGTACGTGGCGTGCAGGCGCTCCGCGGTGGCGACCGGGTCGGCGTCGAGGGTGCCGCGCAGCAGGCCGAGCGGGATCTGCGGCGCCCGGTCGTACGCGTACTCCAGGGCCTTCTCGTCGAACGACTGCAGCACCACGCGGTCCTCCAGCCCGGCCTCCAGGATCATGTCGACCGTCCGGTTCACCTCCTCGCGGGTCTCCGGCCCCTTGATCTCGAGCAGCAGGTCGGAGCTGCCGGTGTCCATGAGGTCGAGCACCTGGGCGAACGTGGGCACCTTCTCCCCGGTGAACGCGGGGCTGAACCACGAGCCCGCGTCGAGGGAGCCGACGTACGGCGACTGCAGGAACGCGACGTCGCCCGTGCCGTCGGTGGTGCGGTCGACCGTCTGGTCGTGCAGGACGACGGGGACGTCGTCGGCGGTGGTGTGCACGTCGATCTCGACGTACTCGGCGCCCGTCTTCATCGCCGCGGCGTACGCGGCGAGGGTGTTCTCCGGGTTCACGGCGGAGTAGCCGCGGTGCGCGGCCGTCACGGGCAGGTCGCCCGGCTCGTTCACGACCGGCTTCGGCTCGATCTCCGTGACGACGACGTCGTCGATGCTCACGCGCGCGCCGTCGGCGGAGAAGCCGAGCACGCCGTCGTCGGTGCGGCCGATGCGGCCCTCCAGCACCTCCTGGCCGTCGTAGACCCAGGTGGCGTGGTTGCCCTGCACCTCGATCGCGATCCGCACGTCCGTGCCGACGCCGGCGTCCGACGGCGCGGACGCCGTGAAGGGCACGTTCCACGTGTTCCCCGAGGTCCGCTCGGCCAGCTCGATGCCGTTGCTCGCCGTGGTCGTGGAGCGCATGGCGGCCTGCCACCACGGCACGCCGCCGGCGGGGTCGATGTCGAGGATCGGCGCGAGCCAGCGCGCCGCGTTGTTCACGGCCTCGAAGCGGACCGTCGCCTCGAGGCGGTAGTTCTCCAGGTGCGGGCCGAACGTGACGCGCCCGATCGTCGACGGCTCGCCCACGAGGCGGCCGTCCTGGACGGCCCACTCGCCCGCCCCGACCTGCCAGCCGTCGGGCAGCGCACCGTCCGCGACGTCGTCGAAGTCCTGGTCGTACACGACGTCGCCTGGCTCGGCGGCCAGGGGTGCGGCGGGCATCGGCGCGGCGGGCAGCGCTGCGGCCTCCGCGACGGGCGGGGCGACGACGGTCGCGCCGAACGAGGCGACGGACACCCCCGCGGCGACGGCGAACGCGAGCGTGGCGGGGACCGTGCGCGTCCCGGGCGGGGCGAGCAGGGTACGGCGGCGTGCGGTCATGGTGACCCTCCTGGCGTCTTCGGGCGGATGGCGGGCACGCTAGGCAGCGCGGGTGGCCGGACCGGGACCGGCGGGATGACCCGCCGGTGACGGCCGGACGAACTTCGGGTGTGAGTGCGAGACTGCCGGGATGACCGATGACGCGCACCCGGAGGCGCGCCTGCGGGCGCGGCTCGCGGAGGTGGAGGATCGTCTCGCGTCGCAACGCCGCGCCGTCGACGGGATCGTCGAGTCGGCCCGCGACTCCAACGCCGACGACGAGCACGACCCCGAGGGCGCCACGCTCGCCTGGGAGCGGCAGCAGGCGGCGGCGCTCGCGGCCGAGGCGGAGCGCGAGCGCGACCAGCTCCTCGCCGCGCTCGACCGCGCCGCCGCCGGGACGTACGGCGTCTGCGAGGTGTGCGGCCGGCCCATCCCCGCCGCGCGGCTGGAGGCGCGACCGGCCGCCACCCGCTGCGTCGAGCACGCGCGCTGAGCGGCGCCGGACGACGCTCGGCGCGGGACTTCCGGCGCACGGCGGCAGTCCGAACTGCCGCGCCGGGCACGAACTGCCGCGCCGAGCATCAGACCATGGCTCGACCTGGCAGCATGTCGGCGTGCGCGTGGAGCCCGTGACCCCGGACGGCGTGATCGAACATGTCGTGGAGCGTGTGCTCGCGCGCGACGGAGGGGCCGCTGCTGCGGTCCGCGTGCTGGTGGACGGGCACCCGTCCACCCACCCGGAGGCGCTGGCGGGCGCGCTGGTCGAGCCGCTGCGGGCGGCGGGGCGCCCCGTCGCGCGGGTGCGCGTGCGGGACTTCCTGCGCGCCCGGTCGCTGCGCCTCGAGCGCGGGCGCCGGGACCCCGACGCACTCCTGGACGAGTGGATCGACGTCGACGGGCTCAACCGGGAGGTGCTGGGTGCGGTCGTGACGCGCGGCCGCTGGCTGCCGAGCCTGCGCGACCCGGACACCGGACGCTCCACGCGCGTCGGGTACGAGGCCGCGCCGCCGGGCACCGTCGTCGTGCTCGACGGGTCGCTCGCCATGGGCCGCGGGCTCGACGTCGACCTCGCCGTGCACCTGGCGCTGCGGGCCGCGACGGAGACGCGGAACACCCCGCTCGACGACGCGTGGACGCTCGCGGCGTACGGGCGCTACCGGCGCGAGGCGCAGCCCGAGCGGCGCGCGGACGTCGTCGTCCGCGTGGACCACCCCGACCGCCCCGCGCTGGTGCTGCCGGGCTGAGGTCCGGCCGGCGCAGGTCTCACCCCGTACAGAGGCAGAACGGGTGCCCGGCGGGGTCGGCGAAGACGCGGAACGTGTCCTCGCCGCCGGGCAGGCGCGTCGCGCCGACGGCGAGGGCCGCCGCCTCGGCCTCGTCCAGGCTCCGCGGGCCGACCTGCAGGTCGAGGTGCAGCTGCTGCGGGTGCGCCGGGTCGGGCCAGCGCGGGGCGGAGTAGCCCTCCACCTGCTGGAACAGCAGGGCCCGGTCCCCGCCGAGCATCGCCATGCCCTCGGCGTCGTAGACCACCGGGTCGCCGAGCACGCCGGACCAGAACGCGGCGGCGGCCGACGCGTCCGGGACGTCGAAGGTGAGGCCCATGATCGTCAGGCCCTCGTTGTCGGGCGCGTGGCACAGGTCGAAGGGGTGCCCCGCCGGGTCCGCCAGCGTGGTCCACTCGGGGTTCTCGCGCAGCACGGTGGCGCCGAGCCCGACGGCGCGCTCCACGGCCGCCGCGACGTCGGGGACGCGCAGGTCGAGGTGGGCTTGCTGGGGGTGCTCCTGCCCGGGCCACTGCGGCGGCACCAGGTCGGGCGCGGGCTGGAAGGCGAGCGACCAGCCGTCGGGGGTGTTCAGCGTGATCCAGTCCTCGCCGTACCCCTGCTGCTCGACCTCCGCGCCCGTCAGCCGCTGCCAGAAGTCGGCCGCGACCTGCGTGTCGGGGGCGTCGAAGACCACCGCGTCCAGCGTCGCGACCCGCGTCGTCGTCGTGTCGTCGCTCATGCCGCCCAGCCTGCCGCGCGGCACCGACACCCGCATCGCGGGCGGCGGCGCCGCGCCGGTGCGATCGTGAGGGCATGGACAGGCAGGGACGCGCCGACCGCCGCGCCCGCGTCGCGACGGCGGCGGTCGTGGTCGGCGCGGCGCTCGTGCTGCTGGGCGCGTGCGCCGCGGGCCCGAACCCGGGCGTCGACACGTCGACGATCAGCGGCGCGGGGCCCTACGGGTTCTGGTGGGGGCTGTGGCAGGGCATGATCCTGCCGATCACGTTCGTCGTCTCCCTGTTCACCGACTCGGTGTCCGTGTACGAGGTGCACAACAACGGCAACTGGTACGACGTCGGGTACGTCCTCGGCATCTCGCTGGTCTTCGGCGGCCCGCTCGGCGCTCGCCGCGCTCGCCACTGAGCCGCTCAGCGCGGCGCCTCGGCGGCCGCGTGCTCGTGCGCGGCACGCGCGATGTTCCGCTGCATCCCGCCGAACACGATCCCGTGGAACGGGCTGATCGCCCACCAGTACAGCTGCCCGGGCAGGCCGCGCGGGGCGAAGATCGCCCGCTGCCGGAAGACCGGGGCCTCGCCCGGCCCGTCCTCGACCGACAGCTCCAGCCACGCCAGCCCCGGGAGCCGCATCTCGGCGCGCAGCCGCAGGAGCCGTCCCGGCACCACCTTCTCCACGCGCCACCAGTCCAGCGCGTCGCCCGGCTCCAGCCGGTGCGGGTGCCGCCGCCCGCGCCGCAGCCCGGGGCCACCGAAGAGGCGGTCCAGCACGCCGCGGGCCACCCAGCCGAGGCGCCACGAGTACCAGCCGTGCGCGCCGCCGATCCCCTCGATCACCGACCACAGCGACCCCGGCGTCGTGTCCACCTCGCGCGACCGGTCGTCCACGAGCAGGCTGCCGCCGGCCCAGTCCGGGTCGTCGGGCAGGGGGTCGGACGGCGCGCCCCGCGTGGACGCGGAGTTCCAGCTGGTCCGCACGTCCAGGTCGCGGATCCGCGCCAGCGCGAGCGCGACCGCGTCGTCGAACCCGACGAGCCCCTCCGGCGGGTCGGGGACGTGCTGGGCGATGTCGTGGTCGCGGGCGACGACCTCGTGCACCAGCGAGCCGACGAGCGGGCGTGCGATCGCGGGCGGCACCGGGGTGACGAGGCCGACCCACAGGCTCGCGAGCCGCGGCGTGAGCACGGGCACGGCGCGGATCACGCGGGGCCGCAGCCCGGCGACGGCGGCGTAGCGCTGCATCATCCGGCGGTACGTCAGCACGTCCGGGCCGCCGATGTCGAAGCCCCGGCTGACGTCGTCGGGGATCTCCGCGGCCCCGACGAGGTAGCGCAGCACGTCGCGGACGGCGATCGGCTGGATGCGGTTGTCGATCCAACGCGGGGCGACCATGACCGGCAGCCGCTCGGTGAGGTAGCGCATCATCTCGAACGACGCGCTGCCGGAGCCGAGGATCACCGCGGCCCGCAGCGCGACGGTCGGGACCTCGCCGTCGAGCAGGATCTCCTCCACCTCCCGGCGGGAGCGGAGGTGCGGCGACAGATCGGCGGTGTCGGGGGAGAGGCCGCCCAGGTAGACGACGCGGCGCAGCCCGGCCTCGGCGGCCGCCTGCGCGAACCCTTCGGCCGTGCGGCGGTCGGTGTCGGCGAAGCCGGAGCCCGCGCCGAGCGCGTGGATGAGGTAGTACGCGACGTCGACGCCGTCCAGTGCGCGGCGCAGGTCGACGCGCTCCTGGGCGTCGCCGGCCACGACGTCGACGTCGGCGGCCCACGTGCGGGCGGCGAGGCGCTCCGGGTGGCGGGCGAGCACGCGGACGCGGTACCCGGCGGCGAGCAGCTCGGGCACGAGCCGCCCGCCGATGTATCCCGTCGCCCCGGTGACGAGGACGAGCGGCGCGTCGGACGTCACGGGCGTCCTCCTCCGGTGACGGTCGGGGCCGGATCGTGGCCAGGTCGCTAGCCAGGCTAGCAATATCTCCCGAGCGATGGCAGGGTGGAGGGGTGCCGCGGACACTCGTCCGCGGCGTCGTCCGACGACCGAGGGGGACCGATGACCGACGCGAGACCCGCCCCGCGGCTGCAGCAGGTCGTGGTGACCGTGAGCCTGCTGGTGTGCGTCGTGGGCTCGATGATCGGCGTCGGGGTCTTCGGCGGCACGCGGATCGCGGATGCGGCGGGCGGCGCGCTCGCCGCGGACGCGACCCTCGTGGCGCCGGCATCCCCCGCGTTCTCGATCTGGACCGTCATCTACCTCGGCCTCGCGGGTTACACGGTGTTCCAGTGGCTCCCCGCGCGCGCCCGCGACGACCGGCAGCGCCGGCTGCGGCTCCCGGTCGCGGCGACGATGCTCCTCAACGCCGCCTGGATCCTCGTCGTCCAGGCGGGGGCGCTGTGGTGGAGCGTCGTGGTGATCGCGGTGCTCCTCGTGCTGCTCGCCCGGACCTTCCTGATCCTGGTGCGGACCCCGCCGAGCGGCGTCCTCGAGCGCGTGCTCGTGGACGGCACGCTCGGCCTCTACCTGGGCTGGGTCTGCGTGGCGACGGTCGCGAACGTGGCGGCGGCGCTCGCGGCCGCGGGGTTCGACGGCGGGGCCGTGGCCGCGGACTGGTGGGCCGTGGCGATCCTCGCGGTGGTCGCGGCGATCGGCGTCGCCCTCGCCGTGCGCGGGCACGGGCGGATCGCCGTCGCGGCGGCGATCGCCTGGGGCCTGGTCTGGGTGGCCGTCGCGCGCTCCCAGGGGGCGCCGGCGTCGGCGCCCGCCGCGGCCAGCGCCGTCGCTGCGGCGGTGGTGGTGCTCGGCGCGGCGGTGGTGCTGCGCGTGCGGGCCGTGCGAGCGGTCACGAGGTCGGCGGCATGACCGACCAGGTCGAGGACCACGTGATCCTGCTCGACGACGATGGCGCGCCGCTCGGGGTCGCGCCCCGCGCGACCGTGCACACCCGCGACACCCCGCTGCACCTCGGGTTCTCCTGCTACCTGTTCCGCCCGGACGGCGGGCTCTTGCTCACGCGGCGCGCGCTGTCGAAGCGGACGTGGCCGGGGGTCTGGACCAACTCGTTCTGCGGGCACCCGCGCCAGGGGGAGTCGCTGGGCCAGGCCGTCCTGCGGCACGGCCGGCACGAGCTGGGCCTGGACGTCACGACCGACGGCGAGCCCGCGCTCCCCTCGTTCCGCTACCGCGCCGTGGACGCGGGCGGCGTCGTCGAGAACGAGATCTGCCCGGTGCTCCTCGCGACGGTGGACCGTGACCCGGTGCCGAACCCGGACGAGGTCATGGACTGGCGGTGGGTGCGCCCGGGCGACGCCTCGGCGCTCGCCGACCTGGCGCCCTGGGCGGTCAGCCCGTGGATGGTCGAGCAGGTGCGGGAGCTGCGCACCGCGGGCTGGGCGGCGCCCCGCGCGTAGCGGGACGTCAGGCGGGCGCGTCGCCGGCCACCGTCCCCGCGGCGTGGTCGGACTCCCGCTCGGCCTCCGTCGCCATGGCCAGCAGGAAGTCCCGCACGGCCGGGCGGGAGCGCGCCGGTACGGCCCGGGCGATCTCGAGCATGCGGGCGTGGACCGGTGCGAGCCGCTCGCGCACCTCGGCGTGCGCCGCGTCGGAGGCGATGACGACGACCGAGCGGCGGTCCGACGGGTGCGGGCGCCGCTCGAGATGGCCGGACGCGACCAGGCGGTCGAGCAGCTTGGTGGTCGAGGCGGTGGAGATCGTCAGGTACTCGGCGAGTCCGCGCGGCGTCGCCGGCTCGCCGCGGCCCTCGCAGGCGATGACGTGCTGGAGCGCGCGGAGGTCGGTGAGGTTCATCTTCATGTCTCGGCCGGCGCGTCGTCGCATGGCCTCGTCCGCGCGCCGGAACGTCCGCAGCGCCTCGAGGAGGCTGCGGGCCTCCGCGTCCGACTCCCCGAACCAGTAGGAGCCCCCTGTGGGTGCCTGGGTCACGCGCTCATCCTAGTCGTCTGGGACGTGGCTAGTATCTTGCTAGGCGAGTGAGATGCCAAACTAGTAACATGTCGACCAGTGACCGGCCGAGCAAGGAGGTGGGTGCCGTGCATCGTGCGTCGCACCGCGGGGACGACCCGGTCGACCTCGTCGTCGAAGGGGCGCTCCAGCGGCTGCTCGACGACGGGGAACGCCAGGACGGCACCCGGCTCTGGGATGCCGTGCGCGGCACGAGCCGCGGGGGCAAGCGGTTGCGCCCGCGGATCCTGCTCGACGCGTACGACGCCCTCGCCGGGGTGGCGCCGCCCGAGCCGCGCGACGTCGCACTCCGCGTGGCCGCAGCCCTCGAGCTCCTCCACCACGCGTTCCTCGCCCACGACGACGTGATCGACGGCGCGGACACGCGCCGCGGGCGCCCGAACGCGGCCGGGATGCACGCCGCGCAGGCCCTGGAGTCCGGGGCGAGCACGCGGCAGGCGCAGGGCTACGGCGCCGCCGCCGGCATCCTGGCCGGGGACCTCGCCCTGGCGGCCTCCGTGCGGGCGGTCGCGCTCTGCGGGGCGGCCCCGGCGGCCACCGAGCGCCTCCTCGACGTCGTCGACGAGGCCATGCACCTCACCGCGGACGGCGAGCTCGCGGACGTCCGCCTCAGCCTCGGGGGGTGCGCCGACCTCGACGAGACGCTGCGGACCGCCGAGCGCAAGACCGCGGTCTACTCCTTCCAGCTCCCCCTGCGGGCCGCGGTGATCCTGGCAGGCCGGGAGGACCTGGACGGGGGCGTCCAGCGGCTGGGCCGCGACCTCGGGCTCGCGTTCCAGCTGCGGGACGACCTGGACGGCGTGTTCGGCGACCCGGCCGAGACCGGCAAGAGCAACGCGTCGGACCTGCGGGAGGGTAAGTGCACCCCGCTGATCGCCCTCGCGCACGGGACGGCGGCGTGGGGCGAGCTGAGCACGCTGCTCGGCGACCCCGACGCCGGGGACGCCGCGCTGCAGTGGGCCCGCGAGCTCCTGGAGGCCTGCGGCGCGCGCGCCGCCGTCGAGACGCTAGCCGCGAACCTCGAGCGGGACGCCGTCGTCGTGGGACACGACCTCGGCCTGGGCGCGCTGGCGGAGGCCGTCGCGGGCGCCCGCCTCCCTCGCGAGCCGAGCGCCGCATGAGCGCCGCGACGGTGCCCGACGGCGCGGCCGGCGCCCTCTCCGTCCCCGAGGCTGATGCCGTCGTCGTCGACCCGGTGTACGACGCCGTGGCCGCGCGCAGCGCCGCGGTGGTGGTCCGCGCCTACTCGACGTCGTTCGGCTGGGCGTGCCGCCTGCTCGGCGACGACGTGCGCGCCCATGTGCGCGGCGTGTACGCGCTCGTGCGGGTGGCCGACGAGATCGTCGATGACCCGCGGCCCGGGCTCTCCGTCGCCGAGAGCCGTGAGCTGCTGGACGAGCTCGAGCACGAGGTGGCGCGGGCGCGCGGGCGCGGGCGCAGCAGCAACCTCGTGGTGCACGCGTTCGCGCGCACGGCACGCCGGTTCGGCATCGGGGACGACCTGGTGGCGCCGTTCTTCGCGTCGATGCGGACCGACCTCACCGTCACCGCCCACGACGAGGCCGGCTTCGCCGCGTACGTGCACGGGTCGGCCGAGGTGGTCGGGCTGATGTGCCTGCGGGTGTTCCTGGCGGGCGACGACGCCGCGTACGAGCGCCTGGCCCCCGGCGCGGCCCGGCTCGGCGCGGCGTTCCAGAAGGTCAACTTCCTGCGCGACCTGGCCGAGGACGTGGACCTGCGCGGGCGGTCGTACTTCCCGGGCCTCGACGTGGACGCGTTCGGCGACGCCGACCGCGACCGGCTGCTCGCCGACATCGACGGCGACCTGGCCGCCGCGCGCGTCGCGATCGACGACCTGCCGCGCAGCTCGCGCGTCGCCGTACGGGTGGCGCACGATCTGTTCGCCGAGCTCTCCCGCCGGCTGGCGGCCACCCCGGCCGCCACGATCCGCCGGGAGCGGGTGAGGGTCCCCGGTCCGGTCAAGGCGCGGCTCGTGGCCGGGGCCCTTGCGGGGGAGATGTTGCGATGAGGGTGGTGGTGGTGGGGGGCGGCGTCGCCGGGCTGGCGACGGCGGGGCTGCTCGCGCGCGACGGGCACGACGTGGAGCTGCTCGAGCGGCACGACGCCCCGGGCGGGCGCGCCGGCTCGTGGGAGCGCGACGGCTTCCGCTTCGACACCGGCCCGTCGTGGTACCTCATGCCCGAGGTCTTCGACCACTGGTTCCGGCTGATGGGCTCGAGCGCCGACCGCGAGCTGGACCTCGTCGGCCTCGACCCGGCCTACCGCGTGTTCTTCGAGGGCCGCGGTGACGCCGACGAGCGACCTGACCCGCTGGAGATTTCCCCCGACCGGGCCGCCAACGTCGCGGCGTTCGAGGCCGTCGAACCCGGCGCGGGAGCGCGGCTGGACCGCTACCTGGACTCCGCGCACGACACGTACGACCTGGCGCTGCGGCGCTTCCTGTACACGACGTTCGCCTCATGGCGGCCGTTCGCGCACCGGGACGTCGTCTCGCGGCTGCACCGGCTCGGGCCGCTGCTCGGCCGGTCGCTCGGCTCCCGGGTCGCCGCGCGCTTCCGGGACGTGCGGCTGCGCCAGGTGCTGGGATACCCCGCGGTCTTCCTCGGCTCGTCGCCGGACCGGGCGCCGAGCCTGTACCACCTCATGAGCGCCCTCGATCTCGACGGCGGCGTGCGTTATCCCCAGCGGGGATTCGCGCGCGTGGTGGACGCGGTCGCCGGGCTCGCGGTGGGCGCAGGCGTCACCCTGCGCACCCGCGCCCGCGCGACCGCGATCACGACCACGGCCGTCGGGGCCCGCCCGGGGTCGGCTCGGTCCGGACCCTCCGTCCCTGGACCCCGCCGTCCCCGGGCCGCGGTGACGGGGGTGCGCTGGGTGGACGACGCCGGCCGGGAGCAGCACGCACCCGCGGACGTCGTCGTCGCCGCGGCCGACCTGCACCACGTGGAGCAGGATCTGCTGCCGCCCGACCTGCGCGACCGGGCGCCCGCGTGGTGGGACCGGCGCGACCCCGGCCCCGGCGGCGTCCTGGTGATGCTCGGCGTGCGGGGGCGGGTGCCGCAGCTCGCCCACCACTCGCTGTTCTTCACCGCCGACTGGGAGGAGAACTTCGGCGCCATCGCCGAGGGGCGCGTGCCCGACCCGGCCTCGCTGTACGTGTGCGCGCCGTCCCGCACCGACCCGACCGTGGCGCCTCCTGGGCACGAGAACCTGTTCCTGCTCGTCCCCGTCCCCGCCGACCCCGGCCTCGGGCGCGGCGGCGAGGACGGCGCGGGCGACGCCGCCGTCGAGGCGATCGCCGACGCCGCGATCGACCGCGTCGCCGCGTGGGCGGACGTGCCCGACCTGCGCGAGCGGGTGGTGGTGCGGCGCACCGTGGGCCCGGGGGACTTCGCGGCAGACCTCTCGTCGTGGTCGGGTGGCATGCTCGGTCCGGCGCACACCCTCCGTCAGAGCGCGATGTTCCGGGCCGGCAACCGGTCCCGGCGCGTCGCGGGGCTGCTGCACGCCGGAGGTTCGACCATCCCCGGCGTCGGGCTGCCGATGTGCCTCATCAGCGCGGAGCTCGCCGTGAAGCGGCTGCGGGGCGACACCACCGCCGACCCGCTGCCCGAGCCGTCGCCCGACCCGTTCGACGAGAATCGTCCGGCCCTCGCCTCCCGGGAGTGATCGCCCTGCACTGGACCTCCTTCGTCTACCTCGCGCTGCTGCTGGGCGCGCTGGCCTCGATGGCCCTCGTGGACCGGCGCGCCCGACTCGTCCTCTGGTCGGCGCGTCCCGGCCGCGGCGCCGCCGTCCTCGCCGTCGGCGCCCTGGTGTTCCTGGCCTGGGACCTCGTGGCGATCGCCGAGGGCTTCTACTCGCGCGGCGGCGCCGCCATGACCGGCGTCGAGCTCGCCCCGCACCTGCCGCTGGAGGAGCTGTTCTTCGTCCTGTTCTTCTGCTGGTTCACGCTGCTGCTGCACGGGCTCCTGCGGCGTGCCCTCGCCCGGCGACGCACCACCCGGGAGGCGCGATGACGTACGCCGGGCTGGGGATCGTCGCGGTCGCGGTCGCGCTCGTCGTCGCGCTGGTCGCGGCACGGGTGCGGCGCCTCGGCGCGCCGTATTGGGCGGCGACGGCGCTCGCCGCCGTCGTCCTCGTGGCGCTCACCGTCCTCTTCGACAGCCTGATGATCGCCGCCGACCTGTTCCGGTACGACGACGCGGCGCTCCTGGGCGTGCGGCTGTGGCTCACGCCCGTCGAGGACCTTGCGTGGCCCGTCGTCGCGGCGCTGCTGCTGCCCGCGCTGTGGGCGCTGGCGGACGGCGACGAGCCCGGCGTCACAGAGGAGCCCAGGTCATGACGGCGCCTGTGGCAGGAGGTCAGGCGGTGGGGCGCGCGGCCGCGCTGCGCCAGGTGGTCGGCTCGTCGCGCCCGGTGAGCTGGATCAACACCGCGTACCCGTTCGCGGCGGCGTACCTGCTGGCGGGCGGGGCCGGACGGGTCGGCGTCGCCGAGCTCGTCGTGGGCACGCTGTACTTCCTTGTCCCGTACAACCTGCTGATGTACGGGCTGAACGACGTCTGGGACTACGAGTCGGACCTGCGCAACCCCCGCAAGGGCGGTATCGAGGGCGTGGTGCTGTCGCGGCGGTGGCACCGCCTCACGGTGCGCGCCGCCGTCGTGAGCAACCTCCCGTTCCTCGCGTATCTGGTCCTCGTCGGGGATACCGCCTCCACCGCGGTGCTCGCCGTGAGCGTCTTCGCCGTCGTCGCGTACTCCGCGCCGGGCCTGCGGTTCAAGGAACGCCCGGTGCTGGACTCGGCGACGTCCGCGACCCACTTCGTCAGCCCCGCCGCCTTCGGCCTGGCGCTGGCGGGCGGCTCCCTCACCGGCCCCGTGGTCGCCGTGCTGGGGGCGTTCTTCCTGTGGGGCATGGCGTCGCAGGCGTTCGGCGCCGTGCAGGACGTCGAGGCGGACCGCGCCGCCGGGATCGGCTCGGTGGCCACGTGGCTCGGCGCGGCGCGCACCGTGCGCGGGGCGATGGCGGCCTACGCCGCGGCCGGCGTCGTGCTGCTCCTGGCGGGCTGGCCCGCGGCGCTCGCGGCCGTCCTCGTCGTGCCGTACGTGGTGAGCGTCGCGCCGTTCCGGAACCTGCCCGACGCCCGCTGCGAGGAGGCCCACGCCGGCTGGCGGAGGTTCCTGTGGCTCAACCTCGTCACCGGCTTCCTGGTGACGCAGCTGCTCATCGCCGTCAGCCTCGGCTGGCTCTGACGGCTGGCCGGGCCCGTTCCGGTCAGGCCCGCTCCCAGTCCTCGCGCGGCCCGGGGACGGTCGTGAACAGCGGGTGGGTTCGCACGACGTCGGCGTCCGCGAGCGCCCCCGCGCGCTCCGGCGTGCGCACGTGGAGCTTCGCCAGGAGGTGCGCGCGCTCGACCTCGAGCTGACCGTCGGTCACCGCGATCCGTGGCACGGGCGGGCGGCCGTCGCCGGGAGCGTCGAGGATCCGGCCGCGGTCGTAGGAGTACCCGCGGTCGGTGGCCTCGTCGGCGACGGCGGCGAGGTACGCGCCGACCGCAGCCAGCGGGTCGGGCGTCGCGCGGAAGCGGACGAGCTGCGGGTGGTTGCGGTAGCCCTTCGTCCGCCCGGCGAGCACCGCCTGGGCGAGCAGCGCCTCGCGCCAGCAGGCGGTCAGGCCCTGCCGGTCGAGGTAGTCGGGGGCGAGGGACCAGAGGCGCACCGGGTCATCGTGACACGCGCACCCACCGCACGAGCAGCCCGACGGCGAGCACCCCGGCTCCCGCGAGCACCGCGGCCGGCGGCAGCGTCGCGCACAGCACCACGCACCCGACCAGGCCCACGGCCTGCAGCGCCCGCGGGTACCGGCGGTGCGGGCCGGTCTGGGTCCACGCGGCGAGGTTGGCCACCGCGTAGTACGCGAGCACGCCGAACGAGGAGAAGCCGATCGCGCCCCGCAGGTCCACCGTGAGCACCAGCGCGACCACGACGACGGCGACGGCCACCTCGGCCCGGTGCGGCACGCTGAACCGGGGGTGCACGGCGGCGAGGGGCCGCGGCAGGTCGTCCTCGCGCGCCATGGCCAGCGTCGTCCGGCCCACGCCGGCGACGAGGGCGAGCAGCGCGCCGAGCGACGCGGCAGCCGCGCCGACGCGCACGACGACGCCGGCCCACGGCACCCCGGCGACCGCGGCGGCCAGGGGTGCGGGCGCGGCCGCCGTCCCCGCGAGCCCGAGCGCCGCGAGCAGCGTGACCGCCACGACCGCGTAGACCACGACGGCGCCGCCCAGGGCCCCGACGATCGCGCGGGGGATGGTGTGGGCCGGGTCGCGCACCTCCTCGCCGAGCGTCGCGACGCGGGCGTACCCGGCGAACGCGAAGAACAGCAGGCCCGCGGCCTGGAGCACGCCGTAGAGCACCGTGCCGGCGCCGGTCGGGGTCGTCGCGACCAGCGTCGCCGTCGGGCCGGGGGCGTCCGCCGGGCCGCCGGCGAGGGCCACGGCGACGGTCACCGCCAGCGCGAGCAGCACCACGACGACGATCCACCGGGCCAGCCGGGCGGTGCGCGTGACGCCGCGATAGTTGACGGCCGCCAGCGCGACGACGGCGAGCGCCGCCACGGGTCGTTCCCACCCGGGCGGGGCGGCGTAGGCGGCGAAGGTCAACGCCATCGCCGCGCAGCTCGCCGTCTTGCCGATGACGAACCCCCACCCGGCGAGGAACCCCCACCACGGGCCGAGCCGCTCGCGCCCGTACACGTACGTGCCGCCCGAGGCCGGGTACTGCGCGGCGAGCTGCGCGGACGACGTCGCGTTGCCGTACGCGACGACGGCCGCGACGGCGAGGGCGACGAGCAGCGCGGCGCCCGTGCCGGCGGGCAGCACGGCCGCGGCGGCGGGGGAGAAGGCGGCGAAGACGCCGGCCCCGATCATCGACGACAGGCCGATCACGACGGCGTCGGTGGTGGTGAGGCGGCGCGCGAGCTCGGTCACGGGTCGATCCTGCCGTGATCGCCGCCGCGGCGGGTCTTGCACCGCTACTGAACACGTGTTTAGTCTGTTGAACATGCGTTCAGTCGATGCCGCTCCCGAGGAGCCGACGACCGACCCGACAGCGGCCCGCGGGCCGCTCGTGCCGGCGTCCGACGGCAGCACCCGCGGCCGGATCCTCGACGTCGCGATGCGCCGGTTCGCCCGGTCCGGGTTCGGGGCGTCCGTCCGGTCGATCGCCTCCGACGCCGGGGTGAGCCCGGCGCTCGTCATCCACCACTTCGGGTCCAAGGACACGCTGCACACGGCGTGCGACGAGTACGTGCTCGCGTGGATCCGGGAGGTCAAGCGCGACTCCATCGGGCGAGCCGCGGGCGGCAACCTGCTGCAGGTGCTCGCGGCGGCGGACCAGTACGCGCCGCTCGTGGGCTACGTGCTGCGGTCGCTGCAGGCCGGCGGCGCGGTGGGCCGCGAGTTCACCGAGCACATGATCGCGGACGCCGAGGTGTACACCGCCGAGGCGGTCCGCGACGGCGTCGTGCGGCCCAGCCGGGACGAGTCGGCGCGGGTGCGCTACCTCGTCTACTCGGCGCTCGGCGCGATGCTGCTCTCCGTCACGCTCGACCCGCCGCAGGACGCCGAGGACGTCACCGCGGCTATGCGCCGCTTCATGAGCGAGCTGTACCTGCCGATGCTCGAGCTGTTCACCGAGGGCTTCCTCACCACCCGTCGCATGCTCGACGACTACCTCCTGTACGTGCCGGACCCGCCGGGCAGGGCGCAGGCCCCCACCGCCGGAACCCCCCACCACGACGAAGAGGAACCATGACCACCACGGCTGCATCCACCACCCGGTCGCGCGCCGCGACCGCGCCCGCGGTCGAGATCCACGACCTGCGCAAGTCCTTCGGCTCCGTCCAGGCCCTCGACGGGCTGGACCTGACCGTCGCCGCCGGCCAGGTGGCCGGCTTCCTCGGCCCCAACGGCGCCGGGAAGTCCACCACCATCCGCGTGCTGCTCGGCCTGCTGCGGACCGACTCCGGCAGTGCCCGCCTGCTCGGCGGCGACCCGTGGCGCGACGCCGTCGCGCTGCACCGCCGGCTGGCGTACGTGCCCGGCGACGTCTCGCTGTGGCCGAACCTCACGGGCGGCGAGGCCATCGACTACCTCGCCCGCCTGCGCGGCAAGCCCGACAAGAAGCGCAAGGCCGAGCTGCTCGAGCGGTTCGAGCTCGACCCCACCAAGAAGGCCCGCACGTACTCCAAGGGCAACCGCCAGAAGGTCGCGCTCGTCGCGGCGTTCGTCTCCCAGGTCGACCTGCTCGTGCTCGACGAGCCGACCTCGGGCCTCGACCCCCTCATGGAGGCCGTGTTCACCGAGCACGTGCGCGAGGCCAAGGCCGCCGGCACCTCCGTGCTGCTGTCGAGCCACATCCTGTCCGAGGTCGAGAAGGTCTGCGACACCGTGACGATCATCCGCAACGGCCGGGCCGTGGAGTCCGGCACGCTCGACGACCTGCGCCACCTCACGCGCTCCGCCGTCACCGCCGTCGTCGACGGCGACCCCTCGTCGATCGCCGCGATGGCGGGCGTGCACGACCTCGCCACGACGACGAGCGACGCCGGCATCCGCGTCACGTTCGACGTCGACAACTCCGAGATGGGGCGCGTGCTGCCCGCCGTGTCCGCCCTCGGCGTGCACTCGTTCACCGCGCAGCCGCCGTCGCTGGAAGAGCTGTTCATGCGGCACTACGGCGACGAGCTCGCCGCCGACGGCGTGCCCGCCCAGGGCGCCCGGGGCAAGGCGGGTGCGCGATGAGCGCCGTCACCGCCGCGCCCCCGCTCGCGCCGGCCCCGGCGCGCGGCGGCACCACGCTCACCGGCACCTGGAGCCTGGTGCGGCTCATCCTGCGCCGCGACCGCGTGCGCCTGATCGCGTGGAGCCTCGGCATCCCGCTGCTCTACCTGGGCGCGCTGCCGGAGTACGTGCTCATGGCCGACGACCCGGCCGGCCTGCAGGCGAGGGCCGCACTGGTCCAGTCGCCGGCGATGGTCGCGATGACCGGCCCGGGCTACGGCACCGACGACTACACGGTCGGCGCGGCCGTCGCGAACGAGCTGGTCCTGTGGGTCGTGCTCGCGCTCGCGGTGATGAGCATCCTCCAGGTGGTGCGGCACACCCGGGCGGAGGAGGAGTCCAGCCGGTCCGAGCTGGTGCGCGCGGCCGCGGTCGGCCGGCACGCGGCCGTCGTCGCCGCGGCGATCGTCGTCCTGGCGGTCAACGTCGTGGTCGCGCTGCTGTCCACCGGCGTCCTCGTCTCCAACGACCTGCCCGCCGTCGACTCGCTCGCCATGACGCTCGGCATCGGCGTGAGCGCGATGACGTTCGGTGCGGTCGCGCTCGTGGCCGCGCAGGTGACCGAGCACTCGCGGGGCGCCACCGGCCTGTCGATGGCCGTGCTCGGGGCGGCGTTCACGCTGCGCACCATCGGCGACATGCAGGAGGTCCACGGCAGCTGGGTCTCGTGGCTCTCCCCGATCGCGTGGGCGCAGCAGATGCGCGCGTACGTCGACCTGCGTTGGTGGCCCGCCGCCATCGGTGTGGTGGCGATCGTGCTGCTGCTGGTCGTCGCGTCGGCGCTCGCGTCGCGACGCGACTTCGGCGGCGGCCTCGTCCCCGACCGCCGGGGGCCGGCCGACGCCCGCCCGGGCCTCCGCTCGCCCGCCGCCGTCGTGTGGGGGCAGCAGCGCATGGCCCTGCTGTGGACGGCGCTCGGCCTGGGCCTCATGTGGCTCGCGACCGGCACGGTGATCGCCCAGATCCCCTCGATGACCGAGTCCCTGCGGGAGAACCCGGTGTACTCCGCGCTGCTGGGCGAGGGCGACCTGGAGAAGGCGTTCCTCGGCATCATCGTGCTGTACGCGGCGCTGGGCGCGGCGGCGTTCGGCCTGGTCGCGACGCTGCGGGCGAAGTCGGAGGAGGAGGCCGGGCGCGCCGAGTACGCCCTGGCGACCCCGGTCTCCCGCGGCCGCTGGCTGGGCGCGACGCTCGTGGTCAGCGCGGTCGGCACGGCCGTCGTCATGATCACGGGCATCCTCGCGCTCGCCGCGGGCGCCGCGGCGTCCGGCGTCCACGAGCCGTCGTTCGGCGCGATCGCCGAGGCCGGGCTGCTCTACCTGCCGGCGCTGCTGGTGCTGGTGGGCCTGGCCGCGGCGTTGTACGCGTGGGTGCCCCGGGCCACCGCGCTGGTGTGGCTCGTCTTCGGCTACACCCTCGTGGTCGAGATGTTCGCCGACCTGTTCGACCTGCCGGACTGGGCCCGCCGCGTCTCGCCGTTCTGGTGGGTGCCGGACTCGTTCACCGGCGACGTCGACTGGGGGCACGTCGGCGGGCTGTGCGCCGTCGCCCTGGCGCTGTTCGTGCTGGCGTTCGTCGGCTTCCGCCGTCGGGACGTCGCGACGAAGTAGCGCCCCGCCCCGCGAGTTGTCAGGGCCAGGAGCATGTTCCCGTGGTCCTGGCCCTGACAACTCCCGGTGCTGGGAGTTGTCAGGGTCACGCGCGCGTATCCGTGGACCTGGCCCTGACAAGTCGCGAGGGCGGGTTAGCGTGGTCGGCCGTGAGCACCCCCACGGATCCCGGCACGACGGCGCGCGACGCCCAGCTCGCGCACGGCCTGCGCACCCGCCACCTGACGATGATGGGGCTCGGCTCCGCGATCGGGGCGGGCCTGTTCCTCGGCGCCGGCGTCGGCGTCGCGACGGCGGGACCCGCCGTCCTGGTCAGCTACGCCATCGCGGGCGCGCTCGTCGTCCTCGTGATGCGGATGCTCGCGGAGATGGCGTCGGCGCTGCCCGCGTCGGGCTCGTTCTCGGTCTACGCGGAGGCGGCGCTCGGCCGCTGGGCCGGGTTCCTGCTCGGCTGGCTGTACTGGTTCACGCTGATCATGGTGCTGGGCGTCGAGGTGACCGGCGTCGCGGGCATCGTCAGCGGCTGGTGGCCGGACGTGCCGCAGTGGGTCGTGGCGGCCGTCGTCGTCGTGGTGCTCGGCGGCATCAACCTCGTGGGCGTGCGGCAGTTCGGCGAGTCGGAGTTCTGGTTCGCGGCGATCAAGGTGGCCGCGATCCTCGCGTTCCTCGTGGTCGGCGTCCTCATCGTGGTGGGAGTGATCCCCGTGTCCGGCAGCGTGCTGGGCGACTGGGCCGCGCACGGCGGCTTCGCCCCGGCAGGCTGGGCGGGCATCGCGGCCGGCCTGCTCACGGTCGTCTTCGCGTTCGGCGGCATCGAGATCGTCGCGATCGCCGCCGCCGAGGCGCGCGACCCGCGCACCGCCGTCGCCCGCGCCACCCGCACCATCGTGTGGCGGATCCTGCTGTTCTACGTGGGCTCGGTCGCGATCATCGTCGCGCTCGTCCCGTGGGACGACGCCGCGGCGCTGGAGTCCCCGTTCGTCTCCGTGCTGCAGCTCGCCGGGTTCGACGGCGCCGCGCGGCTCATGGAGGTGGTCGTGGTGCTGGCCCTGCTCAGCGCCTTCAACGCGAACGTCTACGGCACCTCCCGGATGCTCTTCTCCCTCGGCCAGCGCGACGACGCGCCGCCCGCCACCACCCGGGTCTCGCGACGCGACGTGCCGTGGGTGGCCGTGCTCGTGTCCGTGTTCTTCGGCGTCGTCGCGGTGGGCCTCAACTGGCTGCTGCCCGCGCAGATCCTCACGATCCTGCTCAACGCCGTCGGCTCCGCGCTGTTCGTCGTGTGGCTGCTCATCACGATCTCCCAGCTGCGGCTGCGGCCGCGCCTCGAGGCCGACGCCGCGCGCTCCGGCGAGCCGATGCGGCTGCGCATGTGGGGCTACCCGTACCTCACCTGGGTGACGCTGGCGGCGCTGGTCGCGCTGGCCGGACTCATGCTGTCCGACCCGGCGGCGCGCGCCCAGCTCGTCGCCACCGGCGGGCTGGTCGTCGTGATCCTGGCGGTCTACGCCGTCACGCGCCGGGTACGGAGGGCCCGGGCCTGACGCTCGTCGAGCCGGTCGACGACCGGCCGTTCGCCGATCTGGAGTTGCGGTCGTAGTAGCGGGCCATCAGTTCCCAGTACGCCATCAGCAGCCCCATCTCGAGTGCTGTCGCTGCTGCGGCCGGTACTGCACGGCGCCGATGGGCGGCGACCATCGCGACCAGCAGCGCGGCGGTCGCGGCGACGTTGACGGCCATCGCGGAGTCCATCGGCCGTTCGGCGATCCATCGCTCCTCCCCGAGAGCCGCCCGGGTCGCCCATGCTCGGTCGTGCGCGGGCTCGCGGAACACCACCGGGTTGACGGCCATCCACAGGCCGACCAGCATGGCGTCGCGCCGGCTGCGTCGCCACACCGGGACGAGCATCAGCGGTGTGCTCGCCCACCTCGTCCACATGCTCCACGGGTTGCTGTGTCGGGCGAACACCACCCGCTTGACCTTGTCCCGGTCCACCGTCGACGGCTCCTTCCGGCCCTGCTGCCCGTCCTGCTCTCGATCCTCCTCCTTGTGCGGACGGCGTGTGCTCAGCCGCCGGACTTGTCCGGCCGCACCGTCGGCACGTCGCCGACGATCGGGATGGGCCGGCGGTGGAACGGGAAGCCGTACCGGGTGACCAGCCCGGCGAGCGTCGTGACGCGGTTGCGCGGCCCGACCAGCGACATGATGTGCACGAACAGCCACACCAACCAGGCGAGCCCGCCCGTGAGCCGCAGCATCTTCGACGTCACCGGCAGGGTGATCTCGGCGATCGCGGCGCGGCGCCCGATCACCGCCATCGTGCCCTTGTCGTGGTAGCTCAGCGGCTCGGTGGCCCGGCCCGCGAGCAGCGCGAGGATGTTGCGCGCCACCTGCTGCCCGCCCTGGATGGCGGGCTGGGCGAGCTGCGGCAGCCAGTCCGGCGTCTCGGCGATGTCGCCGATCGCGAAGACCCCCGGCCGCCCCTCGACCTGGAGGTCCGGGCCGACGGCGATGCGCCCGCCCTTGCGGCGTGGCAGGTCCCAGTCGTCCACCTCGGGGTGCGGGCCGACGCCCGCGGACCACACGGTGAGGTCGGCGCGGAGGCGGGTGCCGTCGGTGAGCACGACGGCGTCGGGCAGCACCTCCGCGACGCCGGCCCCCAGGTGGAGCTTCACGCCGCGGTGCTCCAGCTCCTTCGCGGCGTACTCGCGCAGGCTGGGGTGGAACGACTTGAGCAGCTCGGCGCCGCGCTGCACGACCGTGATCTCGAACGCGTCGCCGTGGATCTCGGGGTAGGCGGGCGCGAGCCCGGCGGTGCGCAGCTCCGCGAGCGCCCCCGCGACCTCGACCCCGGTGGCACCGCCGCCCACCACGACGACGCGCAGGCCGTCGTCCGTCTCGGGCGTGAACGCCGAGTTCTCCAGGCGGATGAAGAGCTGGTCGCGGATCTTCAGCGCCTGCGACCGCGAGTACATCCCGAACGCGTTCTCCTTGGCGCCCGGGGTGTCGAAGAAGTTCACGGTGACGCCGTTGGCGAGCACCAGGTGGTCGAACCCGATCGTCTCGTCGTTGGCGAGGCGGATCCGTCGGGCGTCGTGGTCGATGCCGACCAGGTGCTCGTGCAGCACCCGCAGGTTCTTCTGCTTGAGCCGCAGCCCGCGCAGCCAGTAGGTGACGTCGCCCGGGTTCAGCCCGCCGGTGGCGACCTGGTACAGCAGCGGCTGGAACGTGTTGTACACGCGCCGCTCGACGAGCGTGACGCGCACGGGCGCCTTGGCGAGCGCCTTGACGACGGCGAGGCCACCGAACCCTCCGCCGACGACCACGACATGGGGAAGTTCGGTGCGCTCGCTCACGGGACCACGGTAGGTGACCTGAGAGGATGCTGCCGTGTCCGAGCTCCTCGCCGTCTGCCGCGTGCACGCCCTCCTGCCCGACGCCGGGACGGTGGGCGTCACCGCCATCGACAAGCGTCCCGTCGAGGGACGGGTCAAGGCCCGCCCGTACGGGCTGTACGCCGACGTGCAGGCGGACCGCAAGGACCACGGCGGCCTGGACCAGGCGGTGTACGCCTACTCCCAGGAGGACGCTGACGTGTGGGGCGCCGAGCTGGGGTACGAGGTGACGCCCGGGCTGTTCGGGGAGAACCTGCGCACCCGCGGGCTCGAGGTGAGCCGTGCCGTGATCGGCGAGCAGTGGCGCGCGGGCTCGACCCTCCTCGAGGTGACGCAGCCCCGCGTCCCCTGCCAGACGTTCGCCCGCCGCCTCGGCTCACCCCCGCGCTGGGTGCGCCGGTTCACCGAGGCGAACCGGACCGGCGCGTACCTGCGCGTCGTCGAGAACGGCGACCTCGGCGCGGGCGACGCCGTCGAGGTGGTGCACCGGCCCGCCCACGGGGTGACCGTCGCGGACTGGTTCGGGGCGCAGAACCGGCTCGACGGGGCGCCCGAGCTCGCCGACGTCGCGAAGGCCCTGCTGGTGGCCCACGACGCCGGCGAGGTGCGCCTCAGCGACGAGCTGCGGGGGCGGGCGGAGACGGCTCTGGCGAGCTGACGCCGTACCGGTGCCCGGCGTAGCCCCAGACGGCGAGGGCGAGCGCGGGGCCCCAGAACCACGCGGGGAAGTACAGGGCCGCGGTCCACCCCATCATCACGATCATGGGGACGGCAGCACCGCAGAGCATGACGGCGACGATCCCGCCCGGCACGATGGCGGCGGCCGGCGGCACCGGTCGTCCCGCGCGGCGGCCGAACCAGCGCGGCAGCCGCTCGCCCCACGGCAGGATCAGCCCGAGCGTGAGGACGATGCCGAGCCAGGCGCCGCTCGAGAGGGACAGGCCCTGGATGCGGACCGGGAGGGTCAGCTCCTCCGCGGGGCCCGCGAACGCCGGCCACGGGGTGAGCCAGGTGAGCCGGACGAGGGCGTACGGCAGGGGACCGAGAGCCGCGACGACCGTGAACAGCGTGCGGTGTCGTGTCACCCAGGCCGTGGCCCGGCGCAGGGACCCGCGCCGCCAGGCCGCCACGAGGGCCAGCCCGGCCCAGGCCGACGCCGTCGCGAGCGGAAGCAGCACGGAGAGCAGACCCCACCGTTCCCGTGCGAACCCCGCCGCGACGCCGCCGAGCCAGGTGCTGAAGGCGTCGCCGGCGACGATGACGCCGACGACGGCGGCCGCGGCCGAGAGCACCACCGGGACACGCCAGGCGGGGTGGGTGCGGAACACCTGCACCCCCGCCCAGACGGCGAGGACCGGGACCGACAGGGCGACGAGGTAGCCGGCGACGCTGAGCGTCCCCGACCCCTGGGCGAGCAGCCCGAACGCGAGCACCTCGACGACGGCGACCGGCACCACGGCACGCTGCGGCTGCTGCCGGGTCGCGAGCACGACGGCGGCGGTGGCGGCGCCGAACAGCGCCACGGCGAGCAGCAGCCAGGTGAGCGGCAGGCCAGGCAGGAGCGCGTGCCCGAGCGAGTTCCCGTCCTCGCGGAACGGGTCGACGCCGGGCCGCGCGGCGAGGAACCCGAGCAGGGCGGCGGTGGCGGCGGACGTGACGAGCGCGGCGACCGCGAGCCGGCGGTCCGGCGGCGGCGCCTCAGGGGTGCCGGGTGCGGTGCCGTGATCGGTGCCGGCGCCGCGCCGGGGGACTTCTCTGGGGACGGACGTGCTGGTCATCGTGCTGCCTCCGGTCGGTGGTGGGTGTGCTCCCACGCTCGCGCCCGCGGGTGGTGGGGGGCTTCCCCCGTGCGGGGGAACCCCGTCCCCCGCGCACGGGAACCTGCGCGCCGTCGTCCGCCGTGGCACCCACCGTCGACCGCCCGGGCGGGCGTTCCCCCTTGTGGAGTCCGGTCGGGACCGCTACTCTCGAACACATGTTCGAAGTCGACGGAGCAGGGGCCGCGCCGCCCGCGGTCCCGCGCCGTCGTCCTCGGGCGTTCGGTCCCGGCGCGGCCTGTGC